>JAJKIR010000187.1 GCA_021154325.1 Gemmatimonas sp. | reverse complement strand
TGAGACGCGTTTAGTTTCCCGTTGGCCGTAGCGGGTTTCTCTTCCTGGAGACGTTCTCGAAATGCGGATGCTCGTTCTCGGAGCCGGATTGCAAGGCTCCGCTTGCGCGTTTGATCTGTTGCAGGACAAGGAAGTCGAGCAGGTTCGATTGGCCGATGTGAAGATCAGCCATCTCGCCGATTTTCTCGCGCCGTACTCCGGACGGCGATTGCTGCCGACGCCGCTCGACGTCCGCGATGAGGACGCCGTGCGCGGCCTCATGCGCGAGTGCGACGGGGTGATGAGCGCTATCCCGTACTACTTCAACTTCGAGATGGCGCGGCTCGCCGTCGAAGCGGGCGTTCAGTTCACGGACCTCGGCGGCAACACCGAGATCGTGAATCAGCAGAAGACGCTCGACGCCGAAGCGCGCCAGAAGAACGTTACGGTCGTCCCCGATACGGGCGTCGCTCCGGGAATGGTGAACATTCTCGCGGAGTATGGCATCCGCCAACTGGACGTCGTGCGCTCGGTGCGCATCTACGTTGGTGGACTGCCGCAGAGTCCGGAGCCGCCGCTGAATTATCAGATCGTCTACTCGCTCGAGGGCGTGCTCGACTACTACACGACGCTCTCCTGGGTGCTGCGCGATGGCAAGCGCACGCAGGTGCGCGCGCTGTCCGAGCTCGAGCCGGTGAGCTTCGGCGACGGCGTCGGCACGCTCGAGGCTTTCCATACCGCGGGCGGCCTGTCCACGATGGCGTTCCGGTACGAGGGCAAGATCCCCCAGATGGAGTACAAGACCTTGCGTTATCCGGGGCACGCCGAGCGCATGGAGGCCATTCGTGACCTCGGGCTGCTCGACATGAATCCGGTCGACATCAACGGCGTGAAGGTGGTGCCGCGCGAGGCGTTCATCGCGATCGTCGGCCCGCGCCTCACGAAGCCGCAGGGCAAGGATCTCCTTGCATTACGAGTCGTGGTGAGCGGCACTAAGGGCGGAAAGGACAAGACGCTCACCTTTGAGCTAATCGATCGCTACGACGAGAAGCACCATGTGAGTGCCATGATGCGGACGACCGGGTACTCGCTCTCGATCACGGGGATGATGCAGGTGCGTGGCCAGGTGAAGCCGGCTGGCGTTCACACGCCTGACGAGTGCGTGCCTCCGGAGCAGTACATCGCCGAGCTCGCGAAGCGCGGGGTGAAGATCAGGGCGGTTGACGGTTGACCGTGAACGGTGGTCGGTTCACCGTTCACCGTTCACTCCCTCACAAACTCCGCCAGCGTCGCGCCCATCTGATCCATCGCGAGCTTCGCGTTCCAGCGATCGCTTCCGTTGTAGAGGAACGAGAAGGCGAGGATCTCGCCGTTCTTCGCCGTAACGTAGCCGCCTAACGACGCGACGGTGTTGGTGGTGCCGGTCTTCGCGTGGAGATTGCCGCGGGCCGGCGTCGATCGTGCGCGGTGCCGGAGCGTTCCCGATTCGCCCTCGAGCGGCAGCGAGGCGTGGAAGGTGGCCCCCCACGGCGCCTGATGCGCATAGGAGAGTAGCTCCACCATCGAGCGCGGTGTCACGCGGTCGAGCACCGAGAGCCCGCTGCCGTCCGACACCTGTACCTCCTGTGGGCGCGCGCCAACCTTCTCCGAGAGCAACGACCGAAGCGTGGCGAGCGCCGTCGCCGCTGAGCCAGCCTGGTCGGGCGCAGCCGCGTGCGCTGCGTCGCGGAACAGCAGCTCGGCGAACAGATTGATGCTCTCGCGATTCATCTCGGCGATGATGTAGGCCAGCGGCGGCGACGCCAGCGATGCGACCTCGGTCGCGTTGCCTGGCGTCGTTCCAACGGTCACCCGCCCGTCGACGACGACCCCAGCCTTCTCGAGCGCCGCACGCAACGCGCCCGTGGTGAACGAAGCGGGGTCGTCCACGACCAGCGAGTACCGCTGCGGCGGCGCCGACTTCCCGATCGTGCCCCGCACGAGAATGCTGCCGTCCTTCTGCCTAACGGCGCTGATCCGGCCACGGCTCCCGCCGACGACCCGCACCGTGCTCTGCACCGGAATTGTCGTCGTCGGCGGGTCGAGCGTGGCCGCGGCGCTGTTGCCGTCCGCCTGCACGGCAACCCACACGAGGTTCTCATTCAACGACAACGCCGAGACGCGCGCCGCGTAGGCAGCGCCGAGGTAGCGTGACTGCCAACCTTCGGGTACGAGCTGCGGATCGAACGCGCTCGCGTCGCCGATGATGTCGCCGTGGACGTGGCGAATACCGGATGCCGCGACCAGCCGCGCGAGCGAGTCCATCGGATTCGTCGTGCCCCAGAACCGCGGTGAAAGCGACGGGTCGCCGCCCCCGCGCAGATACAGGCTGCCCTCGAGCGTGCCGTCCGGCCCCACCGTGGCCTCGCGAAGCACCGAGGTCTTGAATTGATAGTCGGCGCCGAAACGATCGAGCGCGAGCACCGACGTGTACATCTTCATCGTCGAGGCGGGCTGCATCATCACGTCGGGGCTCGCGCGGAAGAGCGTATCGCCGCGCGTGAGCGACACGACGATCACGCCCCACCGGCCACTCCGCGTATGCTGCGTGAGCGCGGCGCCAAGATCGTCATTGAGCGACTCGACACCTCGCGGCGACGTCCACGAGAGAACGTTTCGCCGATTCGCCACCTCGCCACGACTCACGCTGCTGCTCGAGCTCTTCCTGCGCGCGCGCGATTTCGGCTTGGCCTTTCTCGTCGTGCCGACAGTGGAATCGCCAGCCCCGCCGTCCTGCTGGCTAGCCTGTGCCTGCGCCAATGGCGCAGCGGCGTGCCCGATGGCGACGGACGCGCAGAGCGCTCCAACCACGCACGTCGTGGCGAATGCCAATCGTCCGACACGGCGCAGCCAGAGTCGTTTCTCGAGGAAGGTGCGACAGCCGCTCATAGAGTCTGAATTGGCAACTCGTGTTCCAATTTCTTTACCCATGGCGCGCAGAATCGCTCCGGTTCGCGCCGGTGACGGAGTGCAACGAGATGCGGCGGCAGCGGTTCGCGCTCAGACCTTGAGGAAGATCTTTCGGCGGTAGAGCACGAGCAGAATGCAGAACCAGAGCCCCACGAAGCAGAGCGCGAATGCCAGCGAGGCGTTCACCGGCGCGAGCCACGACGCGAAGAGCGACTGATAAATGGCGCTCTGGAGCTGGACGCGCTCGCCATGGTACTGCACCGAGATCACCGAGTAAATCAGCCGCGCGAGGAGACCCGAGCCCATGAACGCGATGAGCGGGTTGGTCCCATAAATCACGAAGAAGCTCGTCCATCGACGCAGGCCGTGTACGTCGACCAGCCACATGATCGTCGCGATCGAAACGGCAGCCAGACCCGCGGTGAAAACGACGTACGAGCTGGTCCAAAGGCTCTTGTTGATGGGGAAGCCCCAATTCCAGATCATCCCCAGCGTCATTGCCAAGCAACCGACGGCGAAGAGCCCGTTCAGCCGCTCCTCGATCGTGCGCTCGCTCCCGATCCACCTGCCCGCCAGAACGCCGAGCATCGCGGTGCAGATCGCAGGGATCGTCGAGAAAAGCCCCTCGGGATCGAAGGTCAGGCTACCCGACCAGATGTGGTTGCCGAGGCCGAATCGACTCCAGTCGAGGAAGAAGCGATCCCAGTACGCGGCCATCGTCCCCGAAGGAACGTCGAGCAGCAACCCTCCGAGCGTGCCGTTCGTGCCTGGCACCGGAAGTACCGTCATCGCGAGCCAGTAGCCGACGAGGAGCGCTCCGACGGTTACGATGATCCGTTTGACAGTTGCGCGTTGGGTGAGCAGGGCCGCGCACATATAGGCGAGGCCGATCCGCTGGAGCACGCCCATGATGCGCCAGTGAAAGAGGCGATCGACGACGCGCTGCATGAACGTCGGATCGGCTACTCCGCTGACGGCACCCCAGGTGAAGAACGGAAACCCGTTCAGCAGAAAGCCCAGCAGAAAGATCATCGCCCCGCGACGAACGATCTGGCGGCGCACCTCGCTTTCATCCGCGCCCCGCGCTCGGCGCGCACTCAGCGAGAGATGGGTCGTGATGCCGACGATGAAAAGAAAGAACGGAAATACGAGATCGGTCGGGGTCCAGCCATTCCAGGTCGCATGCTCGAGCGGTGGATAGATCGCGCTCCAGGTGCCCGGGTCATTCACGAGCAGCATCCCCGCCACCGTCAGACCTCGAAAGACGTCGAGGGAGAGCAGGCGCTCGCGTGACTGCTTTGGTCCTCCGACGGAGGCCCGAGGCCGGTCAGCGACTGTGCCGAGCTTCTCGGTTGGCGGAACGAGCGTGGTGGACATGATGGGGTAGGTGCTGGGTGCTGGGTGCTGGGTGCTAGGTGCTAGGTGCTAGGTGCTAGGTGTTAGGTAGGGACGGTCCCCGGCGCTCTTCGGTCGAGATCTCTACCATCACGGGCATCCAATTCCTTGGACGATCTATCGCGACACGGGCAATTGCGCCGCGGCGACCTGCGCACCCGCGACCGTCTCGTCCCCTTCGTGCTGTTGCCACCTGAAGAAGATGACCGAGATGATCGTGAAAAAGAACAGGCCGCCGGGGATCCACATGATGAGACCACCGATCAGCTGGTCCTGCATCGGTGAGATACCCCAGATCCGTGGCGCGGTGGCGTAAGCCGGATAGAGCACTGAGCTGGCGTACGCGATGTAGACGGCGACGATCGACATCGGGATGCTCATCAGGAAGAGATAGAGCATCTGCAGCGGGTAGGCGAGCCGGGGCAGCTCCGGGAGCGGGCTCAGAATCGGCCACCACATCAGCACGGCCGCGACGAGAAACATGAGATGCTGCACGATGTGCACGTTGTGGTGCGCCATCGCCAGGTTGTAGAGCGGCGGCAGGTGCCAGGCGCACATCACGACATTGAAGATGGCGAAAGCGCGGAGGGGATTCGTAAACCAACGTGCTACGGCAGACACGGGCCTCGACGCGAGCGCGGGACGCAGCATCCAACCGGGCGTCGCCATGATCAACAGCGGCGCGACGACGAGCGCGAGCAGAAGATGCTGCACCATGTGAGCACTGAAGAGATACGAGTCGCTCAGATCGTGCAGCCAGCCGTTCAACGAGAGAAAGAGCGTGACCAGCGCGACGGCAAGCACCGTCGGCTTCGCTCGCCCGAGCGCGGTGCCACCAGCGCGTCCATGCACGCGCACCCGCCACCCGTACAGCGCGGCGAGGGCGAGAATGCCGATGACCGTGCTGGCGTGGACGGAAAAGCGCGACGCACTCAGCGTCGCGCCCGTGTGCAACAGACCGAAAAAGTGGAGCGGCGCGATCATCCGGTGCGAATGACGAGCTTCGCGAAGAGGAACATCAGCGCGATGATCGTGGTCATCGCGATGATCAGTGGGCCGGTGAAGAGAGCGCGGAAGAGCTTGTGATCGTACTTGAGATGCATGTAGAACATGACGACGATCACGAACTTCACCGCCGACATCGTGAGCAGTGCCGGAACGAAGATTCGCGACGCCACGAACGCCGGGATGTAGTAGACCCACACCTCGACGATGGTGATGACCGTGAGGATGAGCGCGACCCACTTGTAGGTGTGCCACGTGGGATGCTCGTGCACCTCGCCGCCGGCGACGTGTGCTTCGGCCGACGCGACTGTCTCGGGGGCGCCGTGGTGCGCTGGTTCGTGTGCCATGATGGTCGCCGCTAGCGGATGAGGTACACGAGCGTGAAGATCGCGATCCAGACGACGTCGACAAAGTGCCAGTAGAGCGCCGAGATGTCGACGAGAAGGGCGTCGCGTGGGCCGAGGCCACGCTTGATGTCGATGGCGAGCAGCGTCAACAGCCAGAGCACGCCCGCGGTCACGTGCGCGCCGTGGAAGCCGGTGAGCGTGAAGAACGACGAGCCGAAGAGGTTCGTCTTGATCGTCAGGCCCTCGTGTATGAACGAGGTGAATTCGTACGCCTGGTAGCAGAGGAAGCCCGCGCCGAGGATTGCCGTTGTGAGCAGCCAGAGCTTTGACGACTCCAGCAGCCGACCGCCCCAGCCGGGTCCCGCCCAGCCGGGCTTGTCGTTGTTCTCGACGGCTGCCAACGCGAGCACCATCGCCAGCGACGACATCAGAAGGACGAACGTCGACTGCGACGTGACGGGAATGTTGAGGATCGGCTTGAAGAGCTCACCCGCGGGACATCCGGCGATCGGACCGGCGGCCGACGTCGCCTTCGTGGCGCGGCACCACCACTCGTGGGGAAAGGGCCCCGTGACGCTGCGTCCCTTGTAGATGAGATACGTCGAGATCAGTGAGGCGAACAGCATGCACTCCGAGCCGATGAACGCCCAGATCGCGATCTTGCGGTGATCGAGACCGGTAGTGGTCGGCGGATGGCCTGCGTGCGCGTGCGCGACTGCGGTAGTAGACATCGTTTGAGTTCGGAGTCTGAACTAGTGCTCGTCTTCGAGTGGTGTGAGCAGCCACGCGTAGAGCGAGGCCGTGAGCGCGCCGGCGAAGACGATCACGAGCGCAACGGCAAGCTGCACCTTGTCCTTATGGATCGCGATCAGCGACGCGAACATCAGCGTCATGAAGAGCGCGGCGAAGAGCGGCTTGATCGAGGGATTCGGCATCGGGATGCCGAGCTCGCGCGCCGTCGGAATGCGGATCGTCGGCGGGGTCCGGCCCCGCCCGCGGTCCACGACTCCAGGTGGAACGTCAGCAGTGAGCGCTGGCGATTTCACGTCCCACAGCGGATAGCGTGACGTAACTGTGGGTATCGTCGCGAAATTGTAGTCCGGCGGCGGCGACGGGATCGACCACTCGAGCGTTGGGGCGCCCCACGGGTCGGCACCGGCGATCGCACCAACCTTGCTGCTCCGCCAGAAATTCCAGAAGCCGATGATCGTTCCCACCGCCTGGAACGCAACGCCGATAGAGCTGAGAAGGTTGAAGAGCTCCCATCCCTGGCCGGCATCATAGCGGTAGATGCGGCGCGGCATCCCGTACAGTCCCGAGAAGTGCATCGGGAAGAAGGTGAGGTTCACGCCGATGAAGAAGAGCCAGAAGTGCCAGTTGCCGAGCGTCTCGTCGAGCAGACGCCCGGTGAATTTCGGGAAGTAGTAATAGACGCCGGCGAACAACCCCATCATCGACCCGGCGACGAGCACGTAATGGAAGTGCGCGACGATGAAGTACGTGTCCGTCTGCTGCAGGTCCGCCGGCGGCGACGCGTGCATCACGCCGGAGATCCCACCAACCGTGAACAGCGCCACGAGCGTGATCGCGAACTTCATCGCCGTCGTGAACCGCAGGACGCCGCCCCACATGGTGAAGATCCAGTTGAAGATCTTCACGCCGGTCGGAATGGCGATGAGCATTGTCGTAACACCGAACACCGTATCGGCGATCGGCCCCATGCCGACGGCGAACATGTGGTGCGCCCACACGCCGAAGCCGAGGAAGGCGATGAGCATTCCGGAATAGACCATCACCGGATACCCGAACAGCGGCTTTCGCGAGAACGTCGGCAGGACCTCGGAGACAAGACCGAACGCCGGCAGGATCAGGATGTAGACCTCCGGATGCCCGAAGATCCAGAAGAGGTGCTGCCAGAGCAGCGGATCGCCACCCTGCGCGATCTCGTAGAAGTTGGTGCCGAAAAACCGGTCGAACTGCAGGAAGATCAGAGCGATCGTGATCACCGGAAAGGCGAGCACGATCAGGAACTGCACGATGAACGCCATCCACGTGAAGATCGGCATGCGCATGAAGTACATGCCGGGCGCGCGCATGTTGACGATCGTCGTGATGAAGTTGAAGCCCGCTGCCAGCGACGACACGCCGAGGATCTGGAGCCCCAGCACCCAGAAATCGATGTTCAGATTCTTCGAGTACGCGAGCGTCGTCAGCGGCGTGTAGCCGAACCATCCACCATCAGGAGCGGATCCGATAAACCATGAAACGTTGAGAAAAATCGAGCCGAACAGGTAGACCCAGTAGCTGAACGCGTTGAGCCGCGGGAAAGCCACGTCGCGGGCGCCGATCTGCAGCGGGATGAGCAGATTGAAAAACGCGGCGGACAGCGGCATCACGACGAGGAAAATCATCGTCGTGCCGTGCATCGTGAACAGCTCGTTGAACACCTGCGCCGATACCACCTTGCCGTTCGGGAACGCCAGCTGCGCGCGGATGATCGTCGCCTCGATGCCTCCGATGAGGAACCAGAAGAGCGACGTCCCGAGATAGAGCGCGGCGATGCGCTTGTGATCGACGGTCGTCAGCCAGCTCCAGAGCCCAGTCTCGGCGTGCTCACTCGTGCCGGAATAGGTTGGAACCGCGGCAGTCGTTGCCATGCGTCTATATCTCCAGAGTATTCGTCGATGTGCGGAAGAGCGGTGCTGCGACTACTTCAGAGCCTGCAGGTACGCGACGATATCGGCGATCTGTTGATCCGTGAGACCGACCTTCATCGTCGTGCCTAACTGCGGGTCGTACTCGTTGACGCCGATCGTCGGCATCAACACCCCCGGCTTCATCTTGCGCGCGTTCTTGATCCACAGCGCGAGATGTCGCGCGTCATTCGGGAAGAGACCGGCGGCGAGCGTCGTTCGGCTGCCGATGTGCGTGAGGTTCGGTCCGATCTGGCCGATCATGCTCGGATTGCCGCGAATGGTGTGACAACCGAGACAGGCGCCCTTCCCCTGCATAAGGAGCTGCGCGCCACGCGACGGATCGCCGAAGGGATCACTGTACTGGATGTCGGCGGGCACGGGCGTCGTCGGCAGCGTGTACGCGGGCATGCGCTCGCGAGGGAAACCGATGAAACCGGCCTGCGCGACCGCCGTCTGTGTACCCGGCGCCGCATTCGCCGGAACGCCGACTCCAGGCGCACCCGCGGACGGAACCGTCGGTCCGTTCGTTCCGGTCGCCCGTCCGCTCAACGGCCCGTTATTGAGGTTGCGATTGGGCTGAACTTGCGCGCCCGCCGGTACCTGCGGCTGCGCGCCCCCGGGAGCCTGCGCTGCCGCGGTGTTGTTCGCAGCCGTCTGCCCGGGCGCTGGGACGGTGAACGCCGCCGGCGACTCCTGGTGCGCGATCCAGCTCTGAAAATCGCTTGGCGACACCACGAACGTGCGGAAGCGCATGTTCGCGTGGGACGCGCCGCAATACTCGGCGCAAAAGCCGTTGTATGCGGTCTCCTGTGCCGAGTCCGGCGTGAACCAGAGATAGTTCACGTGGGTCGTGATGAGATCGCGCTTCCCCGATAGCGCGGGCATCGAGAGCGAGTGAATCACGTCCTGCGACTTCAACGTGAAGCTCACCGTGCGGCCCTGCGGCAGATAGAGCTCGTTTGCCGTGACGACGGTGTCGAGCTTTCCGGTGGGGCTCCGCATCGTGAACTGCGGATAGCGGAACTCCCACCACCACTGGTGCCCGATCACCTCGACCTGCAGCGCGTCGCTCCGCGGCTTCGCCTGCGTGCGGAAGATGGTGCGGACCGTGGGAATGGCGATGAAAACGAGAATCAGCGCGGGGATGATCGTCCACGTGATCTCGAGCGTCGTATTGCCGTGCACATGCTCGGGGGTGCGGGCCACGCCACGCCGCCGGAAACGCACGAGAGTGTAGATGAGGATCGCCTCGACGACAACGAAGACGATCGATCCGAACCAGATCAGGATTTCGAAGAGAAATCCGACGTCGCGATTGGTATCTGTTCGAGAGTGAAAGATGGAGTTCGGATATTGGCCGCAGGCGGCGACGACGAGCGAGGAGGCCGCCAGCGCTACCGTCAGCGCGGCACGAGCGAGCCGGCGCGGGCGGAATCGATGATGCATTGCGCTGTCCTTTTTTTTCCGGCGTGCGGTGCGCCGCAATCGACACGACGTGATGTCGCGCGCCCGGGGCGCATTGGTCTGGAGCAACGGCAAAGTACCGGCTGACTCTGGCTGAATCAAGCCGCCGCTCGACATGCACAGCGCGCGCCGCTGTCGCGCGCGCAGCACGAAAGATCCGCGTGTTGCGTGCTGCCGAACGACGCTACGCGCTCTACTTGCGCTCCTTCTCGTCGTCGAGGCTGTGCTTGTCCTTGACCATCGCGATCGCGATCTCGAGCGCGGTCTTGATCTGAGCGACGCCCTCGCGCAACGCACGCACACGCATCTGCTCGCTCGCGCCGCGGCTCGAGCTGAGACTCGTCGCCATGATCTGATCGGAGATCATGCCGAATTGGGCTTTGAGCATCTCGCTCAACGCGGGCAGTTGCCGCTTGATGTTGGAGAGGAACGTCGAGCCCGGCTGGTTGTTCTTGATCTGTAGCGCGTACTGCTCGACGAGCCCGTTCACGCGCAGCAACGCGTTCACGGCATCATCGAGCGTCTTCATCTTCGCCTGTCCGGCGCCGTCGAGTCGGAGACCAGCCATAAGAGTGGCGAGTTGTGAGTGAGGAGTGGCGAGTAAAGACGAACGTACTCGCAACGCGCCACTCGCCACTCGCCACTACTTCACGCGATCCAGCTTTGGATTCGCCCTGAGCTCGCGCCCCACCTTCGACTGCGGCGCGCCGTCGACCATGACGATGTCGCCGGTGAAATCGAACCGGCCATCGTGCACGATCGACGTCCCCACCGCGTACACGTCGACCGGTGCCTTCTCGTCCTCGAATGCGCGGACGCGGGCCGCGTCGAGCCCGCCCGAGACGACGATCTTCACCTCGCCGAACCCTTCCGCATCGAGCGCGTTGCGCACGTTCCAGACGAGCGGTGGGTTCACGCCCGTTGGCTTGAACGCGCCCATCTGTGGAATGACGGATTTGTCGACGAGATTCTCCGACGTGTCGAGTCGCACGCCCCAGAGCCGCCCTTCGAGCGCGCGCGCGACCTCCAGGCTCGTCCGCACGCAGTCGTTCTCGTAGTCGACGAGCGCGATGAGGTCCACGCCCGGCACGTGCGTCGCGAACGCCTGCGACGCACGGACGGTGTCGCCACCGTATGCAGCGATGAGTGAATGTGGAACCGTCCCGATGCCCGAGCCGCCGAAGAGCGACGCCTGCGCATCGGTCGACACGGATGTCGCGCCGCCGGCATACGCGGCGTAGCCATCACCGGGCTGCGCACCCCAGAAGTCCTGCCGTGCGCCGAAGAACAGCACCGGCTTCGGTCGCGCCGCCTCGACGAGCCGGCGCGTGTTCGTGCAGATCCGCGTCCGGCGGCCGAGCACGCCGAGATAGAGGGTCTCGAGGTGGGCGAAGCACTCGTAAGGCCCCTCGATGGTCATCACCGTATCCCAGGCCTCGAACTCATCGCCCTCGTACAGCGCGCTCACCGTTAGGCTCGGCCAATCCTCGGCGCACAGCTTGAGGATCGCGACGGCCTCGTCGATGCCGCTGAGATAGCCCGGCGACTTCCCGGTTACCTGCATGAGCACGCGCGGCGAGTGTGAATCGCCGCGGAGCAGCTCGCGCGTGCGCTCGAAGTACTTGTCGGTGTAGAAGCCCTGTCGAATCTCGTCGACGGGCAGACGGAACAGCGCTGGGTCGAGACGCTTACGACGGCGAGGCATTCGTCGCTCCGTCGCCGGTCATCGCCGCGGGATTCAGAATCCGGTCGAGCTCCTGCCGCGTGAGGAGTCCCTTCTCCCGCACGATGTCGTAGACGCCGCGCCCGCTATCGAGCGCTTCCTTCGCCACCTGCGTCGCGCGCTCGTAGCCGATCGCGGGAACGAGCGCGGTCACGACGCCGATCGAGTGCTCGACGAAGTAGCGCATCCGGTCGGGGTTCGCTGTAATTCCATTCACGCAGCGGTCGCGGAGCACGACGCACGCATTGCGCATCGCCCCGATTGCGGAGAGGAGCCGGAAAGCGATCAACGGCTCGAAGACATTGAGCTGCAGCTGCCCCGCGCCCGCTGCCAGCGTCACCGCAACGTCCGCGGCGATGACGTCGAAGCAGACCTGATTCACGACTTCAGGAATGACCGGGTTCACCTTCCCCGGCATGATCGAAGAGCCGGGCTGCATCGCCGGAAGGTTGATCTCACCGAGGCCGGCGCGCGGGCCCGAGCTGAGCAGGCGCAGGTCGTCGCAGATCTTCGACAGCTTCACCGCGCATCGCTTGAGCACGCCCGAGAGCTGCACGAAGACGCCCGTATCCATCGTCGCTTCGACGAGATCCGGCGCCGTGATCAACTTCTGCTTCGTTATGCGCGACAGATGCTCCCGCACCGCGTCGGAGTAGCCGGGCGGCGCGTTGATGCCGGTGCCGATCGCCGTCGCGCCCATGTTGATCTCGCTGATCAGCTGCTGTACCTCGCCCAACCGATCGACGTCCTCGAGGATGGTGTGGCCGAACGCGCGGAACTCCTGGCCCAGCGTCATCGGTACGGCGTCCTGCAGCTGAGTGCGTCCCATCTTGATCAGATGCGCGAACTCTTCACCCTTCGCGAGGAACGCGGTTGCGACCGATTTCTCGGCCGCGCTCAGCTCGTCGATCGAGCGGTGCAGCGCCAGCTTCACCGCCGTCGGATAGACGTCGTTCGTCGACTGGCTGAGGTTGACGTGATTGTTCGGGTGCACCGCCGCATAATCACCGCGCGGCCGACCCATGAGCTCGAGGGCGCGATTCGCGATCACCTCGTTCGCGTTCATGTTCGTCGACGTGCCCGCACCGCCCTGGATCATGTCGACGAGGAAATGCTCGTGATGACGGCCAGCCCGAATCTCCTGCGCCGCGCGCACGATAACATCGGCGATGTCGCGGTCGAGCAGGCCGAGATCGGCGTTGGCGAGCGCCGCCGCTTCCTTCACCGCCGCGAGCGCCTCGACGAGCGCGGGAAACTCGCGCAGCACGATCCCCGTGATCGGGAAGTTCTCGAGCGCCCGCAGCGTCTGGATGCCGTAGAGCGCGTCGTCGGGCACGTCACGTTCGCCGAGCAGATCGTGCTCCCGGCGCGTTCGCGAGCTCGTGAAGCCGAGCGTGCGTCCGTGTCCTACGAGCGTGGCATCGGTCGCGGCGAGCCGCCGCGAGATCGTCCGCGCCGCGCGGGCGACGAGCGCCGCGTAGAGCGCGGGGAACTCCTTGAGCATTTCCTCAACTTGGGGCGCCGTGATGACGAACGCTTCCGTGCGCTGCACGGCGCGCGCGCTCGTCCCATGCGGCGAGTCGTCGAGGAGCAGCCCCTCACCAATCGCCTCACCAGCGCCAAGGGTGACGAGCCGGACAGGCCGTCCCTGGACGGTCTTCTCGATCGCGACCGCGCCGGTGCCGAGGATTGCGAGAAAGGTTCGAGGAGCACCTTCCTCGAAGAGCATGGCGTCGCATTCGAAGGTCCGAGGCGTCACCAGTCGTGAGAGCTGGTGCAGTGCGGACTCGGTGAGCCCTTCCAGGAACTGCGCCTGGCGCAGTTGGTCGCGAGTTGTTGGGGAGGCGGCCATGAGCCGGCGTTCAATTCCAGTCGTGAGTGCCGCGGCGACGAGCGCCGTCTCGAAACAGCAGTGACGAAGCTACCGAGGGCGCCGAAGCTTCGGCAGATGCATAGGGTCGACCTTCTGTCCGGCGGCAGCGGCTGGCTCTAGAATCAGAGTCCGAAGGGCGCGATCCACTCGAACTGCTGGAGGACTCTGTGTCAGTCTCTCGTCGTGACTTCCTGGGCGCCGGTGCGGTGGCCGCCGCCGGACTCGCCTTGCCTCGTGTCGCCGATGCCGGCGTCACGATCGCCGCGCCGAACGGGAGTGGAATGGCCCGAGCCTCCGAGGCGCGCCGGCCGATCGTCGTCTCGTCCGCGAATGGGTTCTATCGCGACAATCCGGCGGGAAGCCCGATCAAGAAAGCATACGACATGGTCGCGAATGGCGCGGACCCGCTCGACGCCGCGATTGCCGGCGTGAACATGGTCGAGCTCGACCCGAACGATATGAGCGTCGGCCTGGGCGGCCTGCCTAACGAGGACGGCGTCGTCCAGCTCGACGCCAGCTGCATGCATGGCCCAACGAAGCGCGCCGGCGCCGTCGGCTGTCTCGAGGACTTCGCGACGCCATCCCTCGTGGCAAAGGCGGTAATGGACCACACCGACCACATCTTTCTCGTCGGTGCAGGGGCCAAGAAGTTCGCCCTCGAGATGGGATTCAAGGAGCAGAATCTCCTCACCGAGAAATCGCGCGAGGCATGGCTGAAATGGAAGTCACGCTTGAGCCCGGGCGACAGCTGGCTCGACGTGCCCGACGATTCGGTGCCGGCCAAGCGGCGGATCACACCCTCCACGCCGCAGCACGGTGATGGCGACGAGCATGTGTTTCTGGACGAGCGGGGCGTGCCGCACACGTTCGGCACGATCAACATGAACGCCGTCACCGCGAACGGCGACATCGGCTCCGTAACCACCACCAGCGGCATCTCGTGGAAGATTCCCGGCCGCGTGGGCGACAGCCCAATCATCGGTGCGGGACAGTACTGCGACAACGAGGTCGGCGCCGCCGG
>JAJKIR010000186.1 GCA_021154325.1 Gemmatimonas sp. | reverse complement strand
TTCGACTACATCTGGCCCGCGTACATGCAGATCCGGAACGAGCTGTCGACGATGCGCTGGCGGTCGAACGGCGCGTTCAGCTCGCCGGTCGTCGTTAGGGTGACGTACGGCGGCTACATCCGCGGCGCGATCTATCACTCGCAGACGGGCGCGTCACTCTTCACTCATTGTCCGGGCTTGCGCGTCGTCTGTCCCGCGACCGCGCTCGACGCCAACGGGTTGTTGCGCACGGCCATCCGGTGCGACGATCCGGTGATGTTCCTCGAGCACAAGCATCTCTACCGTCAGACGTACAACAAGGCCGCGTATCCCGGACCGAACTTCATGATCCCGTTCGGGAAGGCGAAGGTCGTGCGCGAGGGGACGGACGCGACGATCGTGACGTACGGCGCGACGGTGCAGCGCGCCTTTGCTGCAGCCAACCAACTGGCGGAAGAGGGCATCAGCACCGAGGTGATCGACCTGCGCTCGCTATCGCCGTGGGATCAGGAGCGGGTGTACGAGTCGGTGAAGCGGACGAATCGCGTCATGGTGCTGTACGAGGACTCGCTCTCGTGGGGCTACGGCGCGGAGATCGCCGCCCGCATTGCCGACGATTGCTTCGCGTGGCTCGACGCGCCGGTGAAGCGGCTCGGGTCGGCCGATACGTACGTCGGCTACGCGCCGCAGCTCGAGGACGCGATTCTGCCGCAGATCGATAACATCAAGCGAGGGATCGCGGAGCTCGTGAAGTTCTAGCAAGCGTTGGCTTGTCGTGACGTCGCGGTCATGACAGGCGTCGCTTGACAGTGCGTGAGCGGCCACCGAATGTTGCGTGCCGCGGAGCTTCAGACGCCTCCGACAGGAGGCGTCGTCATTTTCAGCCGTCCTCGCCTCATGCGTCTCGCCTCGCGCGTCGTCTCGACGCTGCTCGTCGCCGTTGTTGTCGCCACGTGCTCGGAGTCGCCAACGAACGTGCACCCCGGCGCGGTGTCGCTGGCGCTCGCTCCGCGGTTCTCGGCGGAAGCACAAGCGATTTATCGAAGTCTCGCGGCCTTCGCCGTGACGCTGGACAATGTGCGCATCGTCGTCCGCGCACAGCCGGTGGGTGACGCGCTCGGCGCCGTGCTGAAGGACACGCTCGTCGCGTTCCCCGCGACGGCCGATCAGATCGCGATCGTGCTCGAGCTCCAGATCACCGGCACCGAACAGCGGGTCTTGGCAACCGTCGACCTGCAGTCCGGCTCCACGGTGTACTTCGAGGGTACGCAGGATCTCGTCGCGAGAGTCGGCGATACGCCAACGGTCGCGGAGCCGATCGCGATGAATTACGTGGGGCCGGGCGCGGCCGCGACGTCGCTGATCATCCATCCGATCGTCTCGTCCCAACCCGTGACGCTTGCGCCGCTCAGCTCCCTTGCGTTTCAGGTTCAGGCGCAGGATCAGACCGAGCACGTCGTAACGGATCTGCCAGTAACCTGGAGAACGCTCGACCCGACGATCGCGACGGTGAGCGCGGAAGGCGTGGTCACCGCAACGAGCAAGGCGGGATCGACAACTCTGATTGCGACTGGACTGAACGGCGTCTCGGCCCAGACGACGATCGATGTCGCACCCGTGGCGCAGCTCGTCGCGCTCCGCGGCGAAAACCAGAACGGAATCGTCGGCTCGGCACTCCCTGTGAGCCTCGCGGTGCAAGCCATCGCGGCGAATGGCCATTTCGTCTCCGGAGCCGCGGTCAACTTCGCCGCGGTGAATGGACTCGGCAGCGTGTCGCAGAGCAGTGTCGTGACGGATCTCGGTGGTCTGGCGACAACGGCCCTGACCCTGGGACAGACGATCGGCACGTACACCTTCACGGCGACCGTGGCTGGCGCTCCGTCGGTGACGACGCGAGTGACGGCGAGCGCGACGTCCGGGCCGCTTGCAGCGTTAGGCATCGTCGGCGGGGGCGATCAGATCGATTCCGTGGCGGCAACGCTGACAGCGCCGCTGCGGGTGAAGGTCACGGACTCGTTCGGAAATCCGCTGGCACAGCTGACAGTCGAATTTCAGGTGACGTCGCAGAACGCGCTGCTGGCCGCGGCGCTGGGTGCGCCGGCGAGCACGTTGCTACGCGTGGCATCGGGGAGCGACGGCGTGGCGTCGGCGAACGTCGTCGGCGGCACGATCGCCGGGATCGTTCACATCACGGCCTGGATTCCCCAAACGGCGCTTCCTTCGGTGAGCTTCACGGAGACGCTCCGCGCCGCGAACCCCGCGCAACTCCTCGTCATTCAGCAGCCGTCGAAGACGGCGCAGGCGACGATCCCGTTAGGCACGCAGCCGCGGGTTCAGGTCGCCGACCAGTTCGGGAATGGCGTCGCGCGTTCGGGGGTGGAGGTGGATGTGGCGGAGACGTGCACACGTTGCGAGCTGCGACTGGCCGTTCCGACTACGATCGCCCGCACGCAGTCGATCAGCGACACGTTCCCACGCGGAGTTGGCGGCAAGACGGTTGCGACGACCGACGCCAGCGGCATCGCGTCGTTCGCCGATCTGACGCTCAACGAATTCGTCGGACCATGGCAGCTGGAATTCTTCACGCCGAGTCAATCATTGGCGGGCGCCTTCTCCGACGTGATCGATCTGTCCGCGGGTCCGGCGGCGTCGATCATCGCATGGGGAGTGCTCGACACGACCTTCATCGCGTTCGCGGGCGACTCACTCTTTCCGTCGGTGCGGGTGATCGACAAGGTCGGGAACGGAATTCCGGACGTGAAGGTGACGTGGGAGGCGACGGACAAGCTGAGCGCCTTCGACAACGGGGCCACCGTGGTGAACACCCAAACGGACGTGGACGGGGTCTCGGCCCCTGGATCCTGGGTGACACCGGCCGGCGCGGCGGGGCCGTTTTTCCTTCAGGTCACGACGACGAGCGGGTCGAGTCTGGAGAACTCGCCGTTGCGCCTGTGGGCTTTCCTCTCACCGATCGGAAGCATCGCCACGCCGACGCGATCCGTCGCTATTCGATGACGTCGCCGAGCGCTGCCTAACGAGTAAGGCAGCGCTCGAGGCCGACGACGTTACGGGCCACCGCGCTCGAAGGTCGGTTTTCCACCGACAACCGTCATCACGATTTTCGTGTCGCGAATGGTCTCGGGTGGAATTCTCGTAAGGTCGCGGTCGAGAACGACGAAGTCGGCGAGCATGCCGGGAGCAAGGGTTCCCTTCTCCTTGTCCGCGAATTCGGCATACGCGGCGCCGGCAGTGTACGCACGCAGCGCCTGCTCGACGGTGATCTTCTGCTCCGGAATCCAGCCGCCGGGATGCTTGTCGTCGAGCGTTCGGCGCGTCACCGCCGCGTAGATGCCCTCGATCGGCGTCGCCGGCGCAACGAACCAATCGCTGCCGAAGGCGAGCCGGGCGTGTGCGTCGAGCAGGGAGCGAAACGCGTACGTCGTCTTCGCGCGTTCGTGGCCGATCACCTTCTCCGCCCAGCGTCCGTCGTCGATCGCGTGGTACGGCTGCATGCTCGCGATGACGCCGAGCTTGGGGACGCGCGGGATGTCTGCGGGAGCGATGTGCTGCAGGTGCTCGATACGGAAGCGGCGATCGCGCGCGCCGTTCTCGCGCTCGACGCGCTGGTAGATGTCGAGCTGGGTCCGGATCGCCCTGTCACCGATGGCATGGACGATGACCTGCAGGCCCGCCTTGTCGGCTCCGGACGTCCACTCGTAGAGGTGCTCCGGCGTATTGACGAAGAAGCCACTGTCGTTAGGCGCGTCCGTGAACGGCTGGAGCATCGCCGCCGTGTGGGAGCCAAGGGAGCCATCGACGAATCCCTTGAGGCCACCGATGTGCAGCCACGCATTGCCGCGGCCGTGCGCCTCGACCGTGTCGCGGAGCTGCTGCCACGAGGCGAGTGGAACGACGGCGTAGACGCGCGTCTTCATCCGGCCGCCCTTCTCCGCGCGCTGGAACGCGGCGAGGTCGGCGAAGGTCCCCATGTTGTGAACGGAGGTGACGCCGTTGCCGGCGAGATAGCTCATCGCGGCATCAACCGCGCGGTCCGTGACTTCCGCGGACGGTTCCGCCACCGCCCGGTCGATGAGCGACTGCGCGTTGTCCTTGAGGATGCCGGTGGGCGCGCGATCGGCGCCGCGCACGATGGTGCCACCGGGAACGTCGGCGGTGTTGGCGTCGACGCCCGCGGCGCGGAGCGAGGCGCTGTTCGCCAGACCCATATGGCCGTCGAGGCGATTGATCCAGACGGGATTATTCGGCGTCACCGAATCGATCCAGTCACGGCGCGGCAGCTCGCCGCCCCATTGCTCGTGGTCCCAGTTGCCCTCGGTGATCCACGCACCTGCGGGCAGGGTTCCCGCGTACGCCTTGATGCGGCTGATGAACTCCGCTGGCGTCTTTGCGTCGCGCAGCTGAACGGACGAGAGACCGAAGCCGCCGGCGATGAAATGCACGTGTGAATCGATGAATCCGGGAACGACCATCATCCCCTGCGCGTCCACGACACGCGTCGAAGCGCTCGCCAGCTTCTTCACCGCGGCACTGGTTCCGACCACCGTTATGCGGTCGCCGGTCGCGGCGAGGGCGTCGGCCCAGGGTCGCTTCGGATCTCCGGTCCAGATGCGTGCGTTCACCACCGCGAGTGTCGGAGCGGCAGATGGCGTCGCGCCGGAGGAGCGATTCGTGCGTTGACCGTGCATGACGCTCGAGGGAAGGAGTGTCGCCAGGGCGGCGAGGTGGATGATCGGTGAGATGCGCATGAGGAGCTCGACGCGCGGCGCGCGGTAGAGTCTGGTGACGGCGGTGCGGAGGCTCAAGACTGACGGCATCGCCGCGAGAGGGGAAGAGGCGCGGTGCTTGACCGGAGGACGGGTGCCGGTGCACCATTCGCAGCAGTGGGGAGTAGCCGCCGGCGTCTCGATGCCGGATCGGCCGATCGTCAAGACGGAGCGCACAACGCTCCCGGTCGGCAGAGTGGCGCAACAGGGCGCGCCAAGGGCGAGACCACTACGACACCGCGCGGTGTCGTAGTGGTCTCGCTTTTTCTATTTGCTAACGGGCTGACGGAAGTGAGAACGGAAGTCGACGAATGATCGGGATCGCGACCAACGTGTGGTTCTGGGTGGTCTTCATCGCGTTCGTGCTCGCGATGTTGGCGCTCGACCTCGGCGTGTTCCATCGGAAGCTGCACGTGGTGCATCCGAAGGAAGCGTCGATGTGGGTGACCGTGTGGGTCGCGCTCGCGCTCGCGTTCGCGGCCGGGCTGTACTTCTTCTACGGCCATCACGTCGCGCTCACCTTCCTCACCGGCTACGTCATCGAAGAGTCGTTGAGCATCGACAACATCTTCGTGATGGTGCTGATCTTCGAGTACTTCAAGGTGCCGGCGATCTGCCAGCATCGTGTGCTCTTCTACGGCATCCTCGGCGCGCTCGTTATGCGCGGACTGTTCATCGGGCTCGGCACGGTGCTTCTGTCGCGCTTTCAATGGGTGATCTACATCTTCGGCGCGATGCTGATCGTGACCGGCATTCGCATGGCGCTCAAGCAGGACGAGGAGTTCGAGGGTGAGCGCAATCCGGTGGTGCGGGCGGCGCGCCGGGTGCTGCCGCTGAGCGAGGATTTTCACGGCAAGCACTTCTTCGTCATCGAGAAGGGGCGGCGGCTGTTCACGCCGCTCTTCCTCGTGCTCGTGCTCGTGGAGGTGACGGACCTCGTCTTCGCGATCGATTCGATTCCGGCGATCTTCGGCGTGACGCGCGATCCGTTCATCGTCTTCACGTCGAACATCTTCGCGATCCTCGGCCTCCGCTCGCTTTATTTTCTGCTCGCGGCGGTGGTCGATCGGTTCTATCTGCTGAAGTACGGCATCGCGGTGATCCTGATGTTCGTCGGCGCGAAGATGCTCGGTGAGCAGTGGTTCCACCTCGACATCCTCTGGTCGCTCGTCGTGATCGTGGGCGTGCTCGGCCTGTCGATCGGAGCGAGCCTCATCTGGCCGCAACGCGAGAAGGGCCCCCGATTCGCGAGAGCGACGGCCGAAAAGACGGGATCGATGTTCGGGACGCGCGCGCCGCGCGATTAGGGCCGGCGCTCCATCGCCTCGCGGATGTCGAGCAGAATCTCGAAGTAGAGTTGCTCGCGACGGTAGGCGAAATCGAGTGCGGCCATCTGGGAGGCGTCACCGGTGGCTTTCGCACGCTCGAATGCCTCGCTGTACATCTCGTCGAGATTGCCGAGGATTCGCTCGCGGGGACGGGACATGCGGATCTTCTCGAGGGCGTGGAGGGTCAGACGGGGCAATGCGTCAGGACTTGGCTCGCGGTCGTCATCGAGTCCCTCGAGCAAATAGCGCCGAGCCGCGTCCATCAAGTTGCGGCGTGAAGGCAAGGGATTGTCCATGAAACGACAGCGAATTTTCGAGCGTGACGCGTATCGATGCGTGTATTGCGGTCTGCAGTTTCCGTCCGAGGAGCTCACGGTGGATCACGTGGAGCCTCGCGTGCGTGGCGGCGACCGGTCGGACGGCAACTTAGTGACGGCCTGTAGAGCGTGCAACACGCTCAAGGGACATCGACGCTTGAGTGACTTTTTGCATGCCGAGGAGGTCGCGCGCACGAACTTCTTTCAATACGCGGTGCACGTGTGGCCGCGCATCCTCCGCATACTGCGTGAGGACCTCGAGAAGCGTGGGTGACTAACGCAGTCCCTTCTCGCGCATGAGCTGCACGACGCGACGATCATCGCGCGCATGCGGCTCGAGCGCGTCGACGGCATCCTGCTCCGTTGCACCCTCGAATTGCATGAGCGCTGGCGGATGGCCGTCGCCGGAGCGTGGCGTGCCGGCGCGGCGGTCAACCTCGAGGACGACGCTCACGGGCGTCTCCCCGGCGATGGTGAGCCGCCGAATGCGCACGGCCGGACCATGCGGAAGCGTGCGCTCGTAGAGGATGCCGTCCATGGGGCGTGCAAGGTGCACGCAACCGGTGACGAGCGCAACCAGCGTAGCGCGTCGAACACCTTCCATGTCAATTTCTTCGAATGCTCGATACGATCACAATCGGAAGTTTGAGCGTGCGCTCGGCTCAACCGACGGCGAAGGTGGGCGCTGGGCGGCCGCCGATTCTTTTCGTCCCAGGCTATTTCGCGACGGCGTGGGTGTACGAGTCCTATCTCTCCTTCTTCGCCGAACGCGGCTACGCGGGATTTGCCGTCAATCTGCGCGGTCGGGAAGGCAGTGGGCTGCCGTCGGGGAGTTTTCTCGGACGCGTCACCCTCGACGATTACATCGCCGATGCACGTGAGGTCGCACGGTGGCTGGTGGAGCGCCTCGGGCAGCCGATCGTATTCGGCCACTCGATGGGAGGGTTGATCGCGCAGAAGCTCGGCGAGGAGCGGTTGGCACGCGCGCTCGTTCTACTGTCGCCAGCACCGCCGCGCGGCATCAGCGTGATGACGCCGCCCGTCCTTCGCCGACAGCTGCGGTATCTCCCTGCGATCCTCCGGTCGCGTCGGATCGTGCCGCGATTCGCCGATATGCGCGCCCTCGTTCTCAACCGCGTTCCCGCGACGGAGCAGGAAGCGATCTTCGCGCGATTCGTGGCGGACAGCGGCCGCGCCGGTCGCGACATGAGTCTCGGCGCGGTGCGCGTCGACGCGGAGCGTGTTCGCGCCAATGGATGCAAGGTGCTCGTGGCGACGAGCGACGAGGATCGGTTCATTCCGCAGCGCATCGCGCAACGAATTGCGCAGCGATATCACGCTCCCTTGTACATCGCTCGCGGGCATGGACATCTGATGCTGTGTGAGCCCGGATGGCAGGAGGCGGCGGAGTTCATCGCGGGATGGCTCGAGCGCGAGGTCGTGCGTTGACGTGTGGCACCGCGCGGTTACTCCGCCCGGATTGGCCTGCTAGCTTCTGACGCATGCCGGGGGCTGACGATTTTTTCGCGATCGACATGCGCGTCGGCACTGTGATCGAGGCGTCGCCCTTTCCGGAAGCGCGAAAGCCGTCGCTGCGACTCGCGATCGATTTCGGCCCGGAGGTGGGCATACGCCGATCGAGCGCGCAGCTGACGGTGCACTACCAGCCCGAGGACCTCATCGGCCGCCAGATCGTCGCGGTGGTGAACATCGGCACGCGGCGCATCGCCGGATTCACCAGCGAGGTTCTCGTGCTTGGCGCAATGCCGACCGCGACCGAGGTCGTGCTGCTCGGCGTGGAGAGGCCAGTGGCCAACGGGACCCGGATCGGGTAGTCGTGCTGATGCATAACGATGGAGGCAACGCATGGCCGTAACGGCAGGCGACGAGACGACGCTCGACCCCGAGATCCAGCGAAAGGGGTACGTGCATCCCGAGGTGCTGGTGACGACCAGCTGGCTCGCCGAGCACCTCAATGATCAGAACATTCGAATCATCGAGAGTGACGAGGATGTGCTGCTCTTCGACACGGGCCACATCCCGAACGCGCAGAAGGTCGACTGGCACACGGACCTCAACGACGCCTTGGTGCGGGACTACGTGAGCCGCGAGCAGTTCCAGGAGCTGCTGCGCTCGAAGGGGATCGACGACGCGACGACGGTCATCTTCTACGGCGACAAGAACAACTGGTGGGCGACGTACGCGTTCTGGGTGTTCCAGCTGTTCGGCTTCACCAATGCGCGCGTGCTCGACGGCGGGCGCGCCAAGTGGGAGCAGGAAGGGCGCCCAATGACGACCGACGTGCCGCGTTTCGCCCGGACGAGCTACGAGGCCCGCGAGCGGCGCGACGAGCCGATTCGCGCGTTCATGCAGGACGTGCGGCGGCACCTCGACGCGCACGGCAAGCTCGTGGACGTGCGCTCGCCGGACGAGTACACGGGGAAGAAGCTGCACATGCCCGACTATCCGCAGGAGGGCGCGGTGCGCGGAGGTCACATACCGGGCGCGCGGAACGTGCCGTGGGCGCGCGCGGCAAACAGCGACGGCTCATTCAAGTCGGCGGCGGATCTGCGCGACATCTACGAGAAGGAGCAGGGACTCGCGGCGGGCGATGACGTGATCGCCTACTGCCGGATCGGGGAGCGCTCGTCGCACACGTGGTTCGTGCTCACGTACCTGCTGGGGTACGATCGCGTGCGCAACTACGACGGCTCGTGGACGGAGTGGGGGAACGCGGTGCGCGCCCCGATCGAGCGATGACGGCGACGCCGACGAAGCCGGTGATCACGACGACGCGCGCGGTCTGGCGCGGCGAGCACCGGTTCGACGCGGGTCCGGAGGGACGCACGGCGCCAGTGGACGCGGACTCGAAGACCGCGCCGGGGCCAGTTGAGACTCTACTCAACGCGATCGCAACCTGCTCGGCGGTCGATGTCCTGGACGTCCTGGCGAAGCGCCGGACACCGGCGGAGCGGCTCGTGGTGAACGTGACGGCAAGGCGCCGGACAGAGGCCCCGCGGCGCGTCGAGGGGCTGGGGGTGGAGTTCGTGATCGATGGCGCGGGGATTCTCGTCGAGCACGCGGAGCGCGCGATCCAGCTCTCGTTCGAGAAGTACTGCTCAGTCGCTGCCTCGCTCGCGCCGGACATCGCTGCCGAGACGACGCTGGTGCTCAACGGCGAAAGACAGCCGGCGCAGCCTCGAAAGATCTTTAACAACAGTCCATAGCTATCAGTCCATGGTTATCAGGGGATTTGGAACGAAGCGTTTTGTCTGAGCCTGCACCACTTGCCGCTTGCCACTCGATCACTGTTTCACTGACAGATGCTTTTTTCCGTTGCTGACAACTGAAGGGTCAAGCTGAAACGTGTAGCTATGAGTGAAAGAGGTGGACGGTGGTGGGTGGTCAGTGGCTCTCATCCCGTCAACGCTTCTCCCTGCTCCCTGATAACTATGGACTGATAACTATGGACTGCTCTCAAAAGATCCATCCCAACCGGCTCTTGTAGACCAACCGATTTCCCGCGTTCGTTAGGCCGAAGCCGACGCCGAGGTTGAGGACGACGGCGGGGGAGAAGTTGATGTCGGCGCCGGGGAAGAGCTGATGCATCTGCTGCGCGGCAGGCTCGACGTGGGTGAGCGAACCCGTCGCCCCGTAGTACTCCAGCGAGAGGTCCAGCGTCTTGCTCGTGGTGTAGCCGATCCGCGCCCCGGGCTCGAAATCCCAGAACTCCGATGACGTTGGGCCGCGGATCGCCTTCCCGAGCACCGGATTCAGATCGACCTGAACGCGACCGAAGCTTCGCTCGAGGATGGGGCGTAGCTCGAAGGTGATCGAGTTCTCCTCGTAGAGGCGCTTCGGGAATCCGAATTCAGTGCTCAGGCTGAACTTGAAGGGGAGCCAGTCCTCCGGCAGCCGGAAGCGCGGCCGAACCCGCCAGCCGGCGATCTCCGGATTCGTGCCGTCACGATGGGCAGTGACGAGATACCCGGCGAGCTCGAAGTAATTCGTGATGCCCCGCGTCAGCTCGAAGGTGAGGTGGGTCTGCCCCTCGCTCGGGGCGACGCCAGCCTCGAACCCGCGGATGCCGCGGGCGGTGTAGTTGACGTGAGTCTCGAGATCCCAGCGACCGCGGGGAACGGTCTCGTACTCGTAGACCTGGATCTCGAAGGGGTCCTGGCCAGCCGCCGGAAAGGCGCTGGCAACACTCAGGAGGGCGAGCACAAGCAGAGAATATCTGGGCATTCGGAGTGGAGACGTCACGTTGAGTGGCCGGCCGATGCAACGATCTTACGGCCGACGCTATGGCCTCGCTGCCTCACCGTGAATAAACTAGGTGGCCTTCGTTGCACCCCTGCCCTCCCGCGCAGCGCGTCCGCGCCGCACCATAGAGTAGTCATGGCCCCGTCCAAGTCGACCAATCCATATCGCTTCGAGCGCGAGATTACGATCGTCCCGGAACGCGGGGGCGACGCGCTCACGCGCGTGCTGGCGGAGAGCGAAGAGCGATTTCGGCGGCTTGTGCACCGGGTCGAGGTGGGCGTCTTCCGGGCATCCTCGGACGGACACTTCGTCGAGGGCAATCCCGCGCTGGCGCGGATGCTGGGCTACGCCCACGAGGCCGAGCTGTACGACCTGACGATTGCGCGCGATGTCTTCGTCGATTCGGCCGAGTGCGAGCGGCTCCGCGCCCGTCTGGCGCGGGGTCCGGTAGAGCGGGTGTCGACGCGCTGGAAACGACGCGACGGCACCTGCCTAACGGTGCGGCTCTCGCTGAGGACAATCGAAGGCGAGGATGGCGACATGCAGCTCGATGGGATTGTCGAGGATCTCACCGAGCGGCTGCGCCAGCAGGACGCACTGCGGCGAACCGAGCGGATGGCATGCCTCGGTGCGACGCTCGCCGGCGTCGCTCACGAGTTGAACAACCCTCTGGCGGCGATCCTCGGCTTCGCACAGCTGCTGCTCAGGAAGGAGATGGATGAGGAGGCGCGGCTCGCCCTCGAGACGATCGATCACGAGGCCGCGCGCGCCGGCCGCATCGTGCGCGACCTCCTGACGCTGGCACGAAAGCCGGAGGCCGAGCGACGCGCACGCGTCAATCTGAACGACGTCGTTGGATATATCGTCGGCACGCGTCGCTATGCGCTCGAGACGCACGGCATCGCCTGCCGGTCCGCGCTCGACCCGATGCTGCCGCCGGTCGCCGGCGATCGCGCGCAGCTGGAGCAGGTCGTTCTGAATCTGCTCAACAACGCTGAACAGGCAATCCGGTCTTCCGGAGGCGATGCGGGACAGGTCTCGATTCGCACGCGGGTCGATGGCGCGGCGGTGGTTCTGGAAATCGAGGACGACGGCCCTGGGATTCCGGACGAGACGCGCGACCAGATCTGGGAGCCGTTCTGGACGACGAAGGCGCTCGGCTCCGGGACGGGCCTCGGGCTCACGGTCGTCCGCGACATCGTCGCGAGTCACGGGGGCGAGATCGCGGTGACGCGGTCCAGCGGTGCGGCCCAGGGCGCGGGCGCTCGCTTCGTCGTGCGGCTCCCCGCGCTGGCTCATCGCGGCGAACCAGCGACCGATCCGGTCGAGACGGCGTCTCGCGCACTCGACGTCCTTGTCATCGACGCCAACTACCAGAGCGCCGGCTTCCTCACCGCGTTCCTCTCGTCGCGTGGACATGCCGCGCTCGCGGCGCAGAACGTCGAGTACGCCCTGCGGCTGGCGGAGCATCTGACGTTCGACGCCGTGATCTGCGACTCCAGTCTCGCCGCGGGCAAGGTAGTGCTCGGCGCGCTCCGGTCCGCGGCTGGGTGTGCCGACGCGCGCTTCATCGTCGCCGCTGGTGATGCGGCGAGCACGGCGCGGCTTCCCTTCCCGCTGCCGGCCGCGACGGCGCTGGTGATGCGGCCGTACGACCTCGAGGAGCTGCGCATCCTGCTCGAGGATTAGCAAACAGGAACATCATGGTTGGCGTCGGCGGTGCGACCGTGATACCCGGTGGAGACCGGTTTCGGGCCATCATGGCCGCGGTCGTGCCGGAGTCGGTCAGCCTGAGCGATGATGAGTGGACCGACGCCGCCGCGATCATCGCGCGCGCCATCGCGGCGCGGCCGGCGGCAGTTCGGCGCCAGCTCGGCCTCTTCCTGCGGGCGCTCGACCTCGTGGCTCTCGTTAGGCATGGCCGCGGCCTCCGTTCGCTGTCCGCGGCGAAACGCACCGCGCTGCTCGAGTCACTTGCTCGATCGCGCGTGCTCGCGCTCCGGCGCGGCGTGTGGGGAGTGCGCACGCTCGCGTTCATGGGTTACTACGCTCGGCCTGCCGCCGCGCGCGCGATCGGATACCGTGCCTCGCCGGCGGGGTGGGCTGGCGTCCGCGCACGGTCAGGCGTCCAATGATCGAGCGCGATTACGATGTCGTCATCATTGGCTCTGGCGCGGGTGGCGGCACCGTCGCGCAGGCGCTTGCCGGGCTGGTCGCCGAAGGACGACGCGTGCTCGTCCTCGAACAGGGGGCGCGACTTGCCGACCGTGAGTTCACAGGCAATGAGCTCGACATGTCGGACTCGCTGTACGAGGACTCGGGCGGCTTCCTGACGGCAGACGGCACGATGACGCTCGCCTTCGGCCGGATCTATGGTGGATCCACGGTCGTGTACACGGGAACATCGCTCGTCGCACCACGACGAGTCATCGAGCGATGGAGCGTTCCCGGTCTCGCGCATGGGGACATCGAGGAGCGGTCGCGCCGCTACATGGTCGAGAACAATGTTCATTTCCTGCCTGACGAGGAGCTGAACGACAACAACCGGCTCTTCGTGGAAGGGTGCAAGCGCACCGGCTACCACGCCGAGCAGTTTCCACTCAACGTGCGCGGCTGCCGCGGATCGAGTCTCTGCAACCTCGGTTGTCCAAACGGTGCCAAGATGGGAACGAACCGCGTGCAGTTGCCCGCGGCCGAGCGAATGGGCGTCCAGGTCGTAACACGGGCGGAGGCGTTGCGCATCGAGGATCGCGTCGTTGTCGCGCACGTTCGCGAACTCGCCGCTGGTGAGAAGGGCGCGCCGTCGGAGTGGCCGGCAGGAAGCTATCGCATTCGGGCAGGGATCGTCGTCTGCGCAGGCGGATCGATCGGGACGTCGGCGCTGCTGCTCCGCTCCGGGCTCGCCCGGGCCGTGCCGCGTCTCGGAGAGGGATTCACCTGTCACCCGGCACACATTCTCGTCGCCGAACAGCCGCGCGCGATCACGAACGACGTCGGTCACCCCAAAAGCTTCTACGTCGACCGCGCCGAGGCGGAAGGCTTCGTCCTCGAGACGTGCATGTACTTCCCGTTCGTGACGGCGAAGAATCTCACCGGCTTCGGAGCGTCGCACAGCGCGTTGATGCGCGCCTTCCCGCGGCTGCAGATGATTCTCGTGCTCGCCTGCGACCGCGCGGCGCCGGGCAATCGCGTGGCGGTGAATGCGACGGGACGGCCAGTGGTGCACTATCGGTTCACCGACGCCGTCGTCACATCGCTCGTACGGGCGACCCGCGCTTCCGCTCGGATATTCTTCGCGGCTGGCGCCGAGCGCGTGCACGCGCCGTCGGCGGATCCACCCCTGCTCGACCGATCGATGCAGGACCGGCTCGATTCCTTGATCAGCGAACGGAACTTTCAGAGTGGCCGGATCTCGATCTCTGCGGCGCACCTGATGGGTGGGTGCGGAATGGGCCGGAGCGCGAGTGATTCCGTGACCGACAGTTGGGGACGCGTGCACGGAATCCCGTGGCTGCGCGTGGCCGACTCGAGTCTCTTTCCGGACGCGCTCGAGATCAATCCGTACGTGACGGTGATGGCGCTCGCGGACAGAACTGCACAGGCGGTGCGAGCGGACGCGGGAGAACTACTAGGGGGACGCGTCACACTCACCACCGCCTGACAGTCCTGCGCAGAGATGGACCCTCGCCGCCGCGGCCGAGTCACGACGCGGCGACGAGCACAAACAATTCTCAGCGTTTGGCCTGCGCGGTACGCGTGGCGCGCGACTGTAGAGATTGCTCAACTTCCTGCGCGGTGATCGCCCGCGGAATGGTCCATTCACGCTGCCGCGTCGTTGGGACGCGAACCGAGCTGATGCCTCCGTCGGCGGCGAGCTCGACGAGCGCCTGCGCAGGAGTGCCGTCGCCCTGTCCAGCGGAGATGACGAGCGACCAGACGCCGTCGTCGTCCCATTGCTTTCGCAGCGCGTAGACACCGGTGCGGCCGGTGCTCTCGAACCGCAGCGCGATCGACTTTCGTTCACCGCCAACGAGCCCCTCAGCCGTGCCACGTACGGTGGACTCCATCGGGGTCTGGTGGTGGAAGGCATGGACGAGCAGATAGGCGCCGCGCGTGGCGGGGTCGAGTGGGTTGGCTGGGTACTCGATGGAGATCCATGGCGGGCCCGCGCGACGAGCGCCCGCGGATGGCGCGGCGGCGACGAGAGCGGCAGATGCGACAACGGCGGCGAGGGAGAGCGACAGCTTCAGTGGCGAGCGCATGGTTTACTCCTCGGTGGGGGTGGTCGGCGTGCCTAACGATCAGAAAGTCTTCAAGTAGATCTGCGATAGCTGCGAGAGCTTCACGTTGCCCTTGAAGCTCCTGACGTAGATGCGCGCGCCGCCGGTGCCGGCGGTGAAGGCGAGCTCCTCGCCACGGCCTTCGCGGCCTGGTATGGGCGAGCGTTTGTTGAACGCATTCTCGATCCGTCCGGACATCGTCGCGATGTCGACGTCGGCGGAGAGCTTCGGCGGGAAGCGCAGATCGACGGTGCCGCTATGGGTGTCGACGTCGAGCGAGCCGCCGCGAACGATGTCGCCATTGAAAGCGACCGGTCCGGTGACCGACGACAGGCGCAATCGCTCGTATCGGCCGGCGACGTGAATGTCGCCGCTGACCGTCGTCACGGCCGCGTCCTCGCTGCCTGTACCGAGAGTGATGTTGCCGCTCGCGGTTTTGAGGCGCGCCCACGGTGCCGCGCCCTCGACGGTGATCGCGCCATCCATCGCTTCGACGGTGAGCTCGCGCGGACTTCCGGTGACGTGCACTGATCCGCCGATGACATTGAGATCGAGACCGCCGGTGACGCCTTCGGCGTCGATCGTCGCACTCCCCGCCTTTGCCCACACCCGCGCGCCGACCGGCACGCGGAGCTCGAGCGTGCCGGCGGGCACGCCTGTGGGACTCTCGACGAAGAACTTGGCACCAGGCGACGGCCCGCCGGCGGGAGCGAGGAAGCCGCCGGCGAAGTGTGCGTCGTTAGGCACGCTGCCGGTGATGACGACGCTGTCCTTGTTCCATCCTCGGATGCGCAGCTCGGCGAAGGTGCCGGAGATTCGGACCGACGCCGTGGCGGTGACCGCGCGTCGGCTCTCCACCACCTGTTGCGACGCCGCATACGGCGCAGCGGCGAGGATCGCGAACCAGGCGAAGAGGAGCGGGCGGTATGGAGCAGAAGACGACACGGAGACTCTCCGAGAGAATTTGGGTGCGGGTGAGCTGCTCACGTCGCCGGCAGCAGCTCGCTCGCCCGGCGCAGCAGCTCCAGCTTGCGCTCGTAGGATGCGGCGAGCAGGTCGACGAGATCCCGATTGGCGGGATCGGCGGCAAGGGCGTGCCGAGCCTCGCCGATCGCCTCATCGACGACGCGGAGACTGGCCTCGACCTTGGCGATCGTTTCGGGCGCGAGCTGCGCGCGCCGCTGGGCGAGGCTCTCGTCTAGCTCGCGAATGACGGCCTGGTAATCCGCATCGACGGCGCGGGCGGCGACCGGCAGCCCGACCCCTGCGAGCGGCGCCGCCGGAGCGGACTGCCTAACGGCGACGGTCTGCGGGCGACGAACGAGGAGCGCGGTGACGGCCGACGAGACGGCGACGAGCAGAAGTGCCGCCGCAGCGAGCAGCCAGGAACGGCGCCTGCCTAACGGTGATCGTCCTGCGATCCGCTGGTGGACGCCGGACCAGATCTCTGCCGGCGGCTCGACCTCGGCGGCCAACGAGCGGCTCTGATCCAGGAGAAGCTCGAGTCGGTCGCGATCCCCGGCGCAGCGCGGGCAGAGAGCGAGGTGCGTCTCGAGGTCGAGACGGCCAGCAGGAGTGAGCCTGTCGTCGACGAAATCATTGAGCTCGTCGAAAGACGGATGCGATTGATTGTCGTGGGTCATCGATCGAGTGCCTCCATCAGCAGCTTGCGCGCGCGATGAAGCTGTGCGCGCAGAGTGCCTTCAGCCAATCCGGTGAGTCGCGCGATCTCCTCGTGGCGGTAGCCGAGGATGTCGTAGAGCACGAATACGCGTCGCGCGCCCGGCGGCAGCGCGGCGATGGCGCGCTCGAGGTCCACCGCCTGCTCCACGTCGACGACGCGTGCGTAGCCTGCATCGAGGGCCGCCGGTGGTTCGTCGCCCGTGGCATCGTCGCCCGGAGCGCCGATGCGGGCGGCGCGACGGCGGTCGCCGCGAACGCGCATGAAGAGCGAGTTGACGGCGATGCGATGGAGCCAGGTCGCGAACACCGCGTCGCCGCGGAAGGTCCCGAGACGTCGCCAGGCGTGCACAAAGACGTCCTGGGTGAGCTCGGTGGCGTCGCGCCGGTCGGCGGTGAGTCGCAACGCAAGCGCATAGACACGGCCCACATTGGCCCGATAGAGTGCCTCGAACGCGCCGACGTCGCCGCCGCGGGCGCGGTCGACGAGCGCGCGCTCGGCGTCGCGGTCTGGTGGCGGCGAAGGCATCGCGGCGATGAAGGTCTCTGGCTCGTCGAGGTGCGTGAGCATACCGGGAGTAGGATGCCGGTGCGAGTGACGGCGCTTGAATGTCACGGGGCGTATCGTTGAACGTTCGTCATACTTATGTCAAATTCGACGAATATTCTTGAAAACAGCCCATATCGCCGATATACGTTCGGCATGAGCCACTCACTTGATACCCTCGACGTGCCCGTGACCGCCGCGGGCCGAACGCTCGACGACACCGATCGCCAGATCGTCGCCTTTCTGCAGCGCGACGCACGAATGGCGAACGCCGAGATCGCGCGGCGCCTCGGGATGGCGCCGTCGGCGATCTTCGACCGGATTCGCAAGCTCGAGGAGCGCCACATCATCGATGGCTACGAAGCGCGCGTGAACGCCAAGGTCGTCGGCCTCGGACTCACCGCCTTCATCTTCGTGCGCGGCGAGGATGGCGTCGGCGATACGCGCACGGGAACGCTCCTGGCAAAGATCCCCGAGGCGCAGGAAGTCCATCATGTGGCCGGTGAGGACTGCTACCTTGTCAAGGTGCGCGTGGCGGATACCGACGCGTTAGGCACGCTGCTTCGCGAGCGGATCGGTGCCATCAAGTCCGTTCGATCGACGCGCACGACGATCGCTCTCGGCACACTCAAGGAGAGCTACCGCCTTCCGATCGGCACGGACCACGACCCCGAGGCGCGCCGATGACAGCCGAGTCGCGCGCGGTGCCATCGTCGCGCGCCAACGTCATCGCCGCCTTCGCGGCCGTCTACGTCATTTGGGGATCGACGTACCTCGCGATTCGCTACGCGGTCGAGACGATACCGCCGTTCCTCATGGGCGGCGCGCGATTTCTCATCTCCGGCATTCTCCTCTACGCCTTCACGCGGCTGCGTGGCAGCGCCGCACCAACGCGGGCGCAGTGGCGCTCGGCGTTCATCACGGGCGTTCTGTTGCTCGTCGGCGGCAATGGCGCGGTGATCTGGGCGGAGCAGCACGTGCCCTCGGGTCTCGTGGCGCTGATCGTCGCGATCGTGCCCTTGTGGATGGTGGTGTTCGAGTGGGCGCGCCCTGGCGGCAAGCGGCCAGCGCCGGCGGTCTTCGTTGGACTTGGATTGGGGCTCGCCGGCCTCGCGCTTCTCATCGGGCCGGACGCGTTCGCGCGCGGCGGTGCGTCGCGACTTGATGTCGGTGCGGCACTCGTCCCGGTCGTGGGCGCGATGCTCTGGGCGCTCGGCTCCATCTACAGTCGTTATGCACCGCGCGCCGCGTCGGCACAGCTGGCGACAGGGATGCAGATGCTGATGGGTGGCGCGGCGTTTCTCGTGGTGAGCGTCCTCGCCGGCGAACCGCGGCATTTCAACCTGAGCGCCGTCACGGGGCCGTCGATGGTGGGCTTTCTGTACCTCGTGACCTTCGGATCGTTGATCGGCTTCACCGCATACATCTATCTGCTAGGCGCGACCACTCCCGCCAAGGCGTCGACGTACGCGTACGTGAATCCGGTCGTCGCGGTGGTGCTGGGCTGGGCGGTTGCTGGTGAGCCGCTGACCCCGCGGATGCTCCTCGCCGCCGCGATCATCCTCGGCGCCGTGGCGTTGATCACGCTGGCGAACTCGCGCGGCCCGGCACGGGCTGCGGCGACCGCGACGGCACGCGATGGTGATCGTTTCCTAAAAGCCGAATCGACGAAGCGACGCGCCGGCTAACAGTCAGCCGCTGCGTCCTGTGATCCAGCCGTCGCGGATGCGGCGCTGGCCAGCCGTCGCGTTAGGCATCTCCTCGATGGACCACTCGTCGCCACCGCGAACGAGACGGAGTCCGGCGGCCGAGAGTACGGTGTCGTAGTCGGGATCCTCGGTGCCGCCGACGTGGCTGGTGAACCAGTCGTGCAGATCGATCCCGGCGGCTTCGCTCACGGCGCGCTCCACGTCCTCCTCCGTGTAGCCGCGCCCCTGCAGGTAATAGGACGCGTTAGCCTGCTCCCAACTCAGTCGACGCAGATTGCGGAAAGCATCGTCGAGGGAGCGCGCGTTGTTGGTCCGAGAGCGAATAAAGAGATCGAGATAGAGCGCGAGGCCAGCGCCTTTGGTGTAATAGCTGAAGAAGCTGCTCGGGTTCACTGCGTACCCGGCGCGGGCGCCATCCCAGAACGGCGCCTCGAACGAGGCCATGCGCGCCGAGACCTCCTTTCGACCTGGGTCGGTGAGATTCGGCCGGACGATCGCGTTGGCGATCATAGGATAGAAGCCGTCGCGTGGCAGCACCGACCCGCGAAAGAGCGCGACCTCGCCGTAGTACTGGGTCCACCCTTCCGCGACCCAGAGGCTCGGCTGGTACTGCTCGCGCGAGTAGTCGAAGGGTCCGAGAGCGATGGGCCGCACGCGCTTCACGTTCCAGACGTGAAAGTACTCGTGCGACGCCGAGCTGATGCCCGAGAGCGCCATGTCTTCGTCGCGCCATGGCTGCCGGTTGATGATCTGCGTCGAGTACAGGTGCTCCATCCCGTCGCCGCCCGCGTAGCCGATGTTGAAGATGAACGTGTACATCTCGAGCGGCGGTGCGCCAAAGACCGTGTTCTCATAGCGAACGATCTTCTGGACGTCCCCCACGAAGCGGCGGCGCAGCGCGGCGGTCGATGGCCCGTTGTAGTGCACCATCGAGCGGTAGAGACGTCCGTCGACGTTGAAGCTGTCGACCATGAGCGCGGGCGCGACCTCGGTCGGCGTATCGATCAGACGATCATAGTTCTCGAAGTGGTAGTCGGTCTGATCCGGCGTGCGCGTGTCTCCATTCATGATGTGCCAGCCGGCGGGGAGATCGACATGCAGCGAGACCGGATCCGGCTTGTGGTCGACGACGTACATGAACACCGATGCCCCGTTCCAGTTCGCATGCGCTGTGTCGAGCACGCTGAACGTGCCGGAGAGCGTGTTCGCGAAGACGCGATACTGCACGACCAGCTGGCGCACGCCCGTGGTGCGTACGCGCCAGAGGGAGCCGTTCTCTCGCGCCCAGGACACGGGCGCACCGGCAGCACCGGTGATCGTGAGGCTCTCAACCGTTCGCGCGAAGTCGAAGCGCGCGTAGCGCCCCGGTGACCACACGGGCATCTGCAAGCGAAGCTCGTCGCCCGTGATGTTGCCGATGTCAATGCGGACGTCGAAGAGATGCGACGCCGGATCGGGCATCGCGATGCGATACGCGATCTCGTAGCGCGTGGTCGGCGCCGACTGCGTCGCTGGCGACGACGTAGAACCCGACATCGTCGCGGGTGCACGACAGCCGAGCGCGAGAGCGATCGTGAACGAAAGAAGCGAGCGGCGCTGCACGGAACCTCCGCTACGGGTAAACAGCGGCGCGCACACCGAGCGCGCGGCGATGAAGATTAGCGCGTTGGCCGGAGCCGCAGGGCATGCCGCTTGCTTGGAATCACGTGCGACGACACTGACCGCGGAGGCGCGAATGGCCGCAGCATGGAAAGGGACGATCTCGTTCGGGCTGGTGAGCATTCCGGTGGAGCTGCGCACGGCGGTCCAGAGCGATCACGTCTCCTTCAAGATGCTGCACGCGGAGGACCTCGCGCCGGTGAAGTACGAGCGCGTCTGCGCGAAAGACGGCGAGCCCGTGCCCTGGGGCGAGATCGTGAAAGGCTACGAGTATGCGAAGGGGAAGTACGTCATTCTCACCGACGAAGACTTCCGCGCCGCCGCGCTCGCGTCGTCGAAGACGATCGACATTCTCGATTTCGTTCGCGCCGAGGAGATCGACCCGCGATTCTTCGACACGCCATACTATGTGATGCCGGCCAAGGGCGGCGAGAAGGGCTACGCGCTCCTGCGCGAAGCAATTCGCACCACTGGCTCCGTCGGCGTCGGCAAGCTCACCATGCATCAGAAGCAGCATCTGGCCGCGATCAAAACGGTCGGCGACGCGATGATGCTCGAGACGATGCGCTTCGCGAACGAGCTCGTCGACAGCAGTGAGCTGAGCTTTCCATCCAGTGAGCTGGTGCGGCCGCAGGAGCTGAAGATGGCCGCGCAGCTCGTCGCCAATCTCGCCGAGCCGTTCCAGCCGGAGAAGTACACGGACGAGTACCGCGCGAGCCTGATGAAGATGATTCGCGCGAAGATGAAGGGACAGAAGATCGAGGCTGCGCCGGTGGAGGAGCCGGAGAGCACGACGGTCATCGATCTAATGTCGCGTCTGCAGGCGAGCCTCGAGCAATCTGGAGGCAAGAAGGCGAAGAAGACTCGGACGCGGCGCCGCCGCACGGCATGAAAGACGCCGGTTGGTGATCGATCATCACTGGCGAGGCGGGAAGGCAATGGCGGCGAAGAAACGCAGCGGCGGCGGGAAGCGCGCACCGACCAAGCTCACCGAGTATCGGCGCAAGCGTGATTTCACGAAGACGCGTGAGCCCTCGGGTGGCGCGGCGACGGCCGTACGACCGGCGAGGAAGAAGCGCGCGCCGACGTTGCGGTTCGTCGTGCAGAAGCACGAGGCGAGTCACCTGCACTTCGACTTTAGGCTCGAGCTCGACGGTGTGATGAAGAGCTGGGCCGTGCCGAAGGGGCCGAGCTACGATCCGAGCGTTCGCCGGCTTGCGATGGAAGTCGAGGATCATCCGATCGAGTACAACAAGTTCGAAGGGACGATCCCGCAGGGCGAGTACGGCGGCGGTACGGTGATGCTCTGGGATCGCGGCACGTACGAGGCGGAGGACGGCGGTGGCGTCGAGGCGCTCCGTGAAGGCTACGCGCGCGGCGACCTCAAGTTCGTGCTGCACGGTGAGCGCTTACGCGGCGGCTGGGTGCTGGTGCGCATGAAGCGCCCGGGCCGTCCGCAATGGCTGCTGATCAAACACCGCGACGAGCTGGCCGAGAAGTCGCGAGATGTCGTCGAGGAGGAGACGACGTCAGTGGCGACGGGCCGAACGATGGAGGAGATCGCGCGCGGGGCGCGCGTCGCGAGACGCGGGACGCGAACAGCGGCTAAACGGTAAGCCTCATCTCCCGTGAAACGCTGGCGGGCGTTTCTCAGTGAACGCGCGCATTGCCTCGGACACGTCGCGTGACGCAAAGCACGTCTTGATCGCGACGAGCTCGCGCGCGAGCTGTTCCTCGAGCGAGACCTCGAACGTGGAAGCGAGCAGGCGCTTGGTGAGCGCGAAAGCGATGGGTGGACCGGCCGCGAGTCGTTCTGCATAACGAGTGACCTGGTCCGCGAAACCGTCGTCGTCGAACGTCGCGGCGGCGATGCCGATGCGGAGCGCTTCGTCCGCGTCGACGTCGCGACCCGAGAGCAGGATCTCGGTCGCGCGAGAGAGACCGATCAGCCGCGGCAGCAGGTAACTCACGCCCGCGTCGGGGCTGAGACCGCGCCGAACGTAGCCCGCCGTCACGCGCGCACCACGCGCCGCGAGGCGGATGTCGGCCGCGAGCGCGAGGCCAAAGCCCGCGCCGGCCGCGGGGCCATTCACGGCGGCGATGAGAGGTTTCTCACAACGCGTTGCCGCGAGCACCCATCGGCCGACCCAGGCGAGTGGATCGAGGCGCGCGCGGAGATTCTCATCGGGCAGCGTCGGCGGCTCGCTGAGATCGAGGCCAGCGCAGAAGCCGCGGCCCGCGCCAGTGACGACGACGACACGCACGGTGTCATCGCGAACGGCGTCGTCGATCGCCATCGGGAGCTCGTCGGCGAGGCGCGGATTCACAGCGTTGAGTCGCTCCGGCCGATTCAATGTGATCGTACGCACGCCACTCACGGACGTCGAAACGAGGAGATGATCGTAGCTCATGAAGGAATCTTTGCTCCCGGGCAGGATGGCATGTCGCCGCAGTCAACTTTGCCGATACTCGATGCATACGCGGCAATGCGTACAGTAATCTGTCGCGGGCAAAACAGCCGCGCGAGCGCGCGTTCATGCATCGAGACGCGCGGTGTTTGCGTGTAATTATCGAGCGCACGTCGTCGTCCTCTACACAGAGCGGAGTTTCATTGCATCACCCTTCACCGCGCGGACCTTCGATGAGCCTCTTCAAACGCCGACCCGATCCAAATAATCTGCCGTCGACTGGCGCGGGATACTCCGTGCTCGACGCACAGCTCACCGTGCGCGGTGACATCGATACTGAAGGCACGCTGCGCGTCGACGGAAAGCTCGACGGCTCCATCCTTCGTGCCGACATCGTCGTCATCGGCACCGGCGCGACCGTCGTCGGACACATCTCGGCGCGTGAGGTCATTGTCGGCGGCTCCGTTCAGGGCAACGTGACGGCGACGTCGCGCATCGAGCTCCAGCCAAGCGCGGTCGTCACCGGGGATATCGATGCGGGCGCGATCATGATCCACGAGGGCTGCGTCGTGCAGGGCCGTCTCACGGTGACGGCAGCGGCGAGCACGAAGGAGCGTCCGGCGAAGATCAAGACACGCGCGCCGATGCCGACACCGGCGACGGCGTTGTCGGGTTCCGGAGCGTAGCGCAAAGCGATGGCGTCGGACCGCCCACATAGCCGCACGGGATGGACGCTCCTCATCGTCCCGCCGAATCCACTGCGAAAGACGCGCGCGGTGCACATCACGCGCCGTCACGTCCGTGCCGCCCTTGCGATCGCCAGCCTTTGCACGCTGTCGATCGCTGGGCTTGGCGTCATCGTCTTCAGTGATTCGCTGCAGGTGACGGCGACGGCCGATGAGTTAGCGGATGCTCATCAGATGATCCTCACCCTCACCGACTCCCTGCAGAGCATCGCCGATCTCGACGTCCCGGACGGCGAAGGCGAGTCGGGCGACGCACACGCGGTGAAGAACGTCGCCGCGCACGGCACCGCCGGCCTCGCGAGGCCGGCGCGCGGCATCATGCTGCCCGCCGTCGGACCGATCACGAGCCGCTTCTCGCGGTCACGCTGGCACCCGATTCTGCGGATCTTCCGCCCGCACAAGGGTGTCGACGTCGCGGCAGCGTACGGCTCGAACATCACCGCCCCGGCCGCCGGCCGGGTGAGCTTCGTCGGGCGCAAGCTCGGCGATGGGCTGATGGTGGAGCTCGACCACGGCAACGGCGTCACCAGTCGTTATGCACACTGCAGCGCCGTGAAGGTGCGCGTCGGCGACTTCGTGTCCTTCGGAGACGTGATCGCGGCGGTCGGCTCCTCTGGCCTCTCGACGGCCGCGCACGTGCACTTCGAGGTGCGAGTACGCGGCGAGCCGGTGGATCCACTCAAATATCTGATCACCGCCCGCCTCACGCCGCACGACAAGCCGCGCGACCCCGCGCCCGTGCTGCAAGCCGGCTCACCGACACCGGTGGTCCGTCATCCCGCAGCCGATAAGCCGACTGGGACCGGGTCCTGATTTCGCAGGATTCGGGCGACACAGGCTTGGAGGGCTGTTGGGTCGCGAATGACGCGAATGTTCGCGAATCCAACCTCATGCATCCAAGTGTTAGCTGCGCCTCAGCCGTTACGCCAATCGGTTGGATTCGCTTACAATTCGCGCCATTAGCGTTCCAGAACCCTGGACTCTCCATGTGGAGAGAATCCAGCTTTGGCCTCACGTTCAGATCAATCCGCCCGGCAGAATTCCCTTGTCGCCGAATTTGGCGCGGACGCGATCGACGACGCGCGCGATGCTCCGGTCGCGGTCGGTTTCGACGAAGCGGCTGTCACGCGCTTCGAAGAGTGTGAGCTGATCGGCAGTCGCGTCGGCCGCGAGCGACGAGAAGGCGACGCCGAGGAGACGCGCCGGCACACGCCGCGCCGCCCGGAGACGCTGCAGCAATGCTTGCGCGACAGTCAGCAGGACGCGATCCGCGATCACCGGCCGGTCGAGAGTGCGACTCGCCTGACGAGTGCGGAAATCGTGATCGCGGATCTTCACCCGGACGGTCCGGGCCGCGAGGCCGTCGGCGCGGAGGTCGGCTGCCGCGCGCGTCAACAACGCGAGGAGCTCCTTTCGCAGCTCGGCGTCATCGTCGATGTCGAGCGGGAACGTCTCGTCGCGGCTGATGCTCTTCGCGTCGAGATGCGGCTCGACGTGCGCGCTGTCGATACCGCGGACCCGGTCGCAGAGCCATGCCGCCTCGCGCTCGCCCAACCACTGCGTGAGCGTACGCTCATCGTACTGCAGCACGTCCGGCACGGTGCGCATGCCGAGTCGGGCGAGCCGCTCCTGAAAGCGCGGTCCGACGAGCGGGATCTCCGCGAGCGCGATGCCGTGCATGAACTCCTGCTCCTCGCCGGCGGGAACGACGTGCACGCCGGTGCCATGGCCGCTGGCGCCGTGCTTTGCGTGCTCCACGGCGAGCTTCGCGATCAGCTTCGACGTGCCGCCGCCGAAGGAGACGGAGAGGCCCGTCTCGCGGATGACGTCGCCGCGGATGCGCGCCGCCGTCTCCGAGAGCGACTCGTTATGATAGAGCGCCTCGGTGCCGGCGAGGTCGAGATACCACTCGTCGATGCTCGCGCCCTCGACCGCCGGTGCGTGGCGCTCGAGCACGGCGCGAATCTCCCGGTGCTTCTGCATGCACGCCTTGCGCGGCACCGGCACGCAGACCGCCTGCGGACAGAGACGCAGCGCGCGCGAGATCGGCATTGCCGATCGGACGCCGTACTTGCGCGTCTCGTACGACGCCGAACAGACGACGCCCCGACTCTCGCGCGTGCCGCCGACGATGAGCAAAGGCTCACGACCCGCGCCGTCGGGATCGACGTGCCGGGCGACGGCGACGAAGAACGCGTCAGCGTCCGCGAGCAGGATGCGCCGGGGCGACTCCACGCTCACCAGGCTCCACGCTCACCCGCGAGCTCTATGACGCGGCTCAACCGATCCGCGGCGTGGCGCCAGTTACTCTCGACCGCCGATTCGGCGTCATCCCGCCTTCCTTCAGTGATCGCGCCGATAATGATCTCATGCTCGGCGACGGAGCTGCGGATGTCGCCCGTGAGCATGCTGATGTACATCCGGATGTAACGCTCGGCCTGCGGCTTTACGGCGTCATAGAGCGCGAGGAGACGCGGCCCCGCGCCTGCTTCGACGATCCGCCGGTGGAAGCGCTCGTCCGCATCGTAGAGCAGCTCGTGGTCGATCGGCGTCGCCCGGCCGGCGCGATGAAATTCCCCGTTCGCCTCGCGCAACGCCTTCGCCAGCGTCGCGCGAGTGCCGACGTCCAGGGAGGCCGCGTGCTGCGCCGCGATCCCCTCCAGGGCGCCGACGACGGTGAGCAGCTCGCGGACGTCGTCACGCGTGAGCGGCGCGACGGTGAGTCGCGACTGCTGAGCGCCTAACGTGTCCAGGACGTACCCCTCCTGCAGGAGCCGCTGGAGCGCCTCGCGCACAGGCGTCCGGCTCACGCCGAGCCGGGTCGCGATCTCCGTCTCGACGATGCGACTGCCCGGGGCGAGGAGACCGCCGACGATGAGCTCACGGAGGCGCGCGTACACCTGATCGGGACGCGACCCATGGGGGGCGTCGATCGGTGTGTGCTCAACGCCTTCGTCTCTCGAACGAGCCCTTCCCCGCACCGGTGGCTTCGCTGGAGAGCGGCCAGACTCCGTGTTCGAGGCAGACTCGGTGGACTTCCGTCTCGTGCTCATTCCAGCTGCAATATATGCGGCACTCGTCGATCACGACCTGTTTCACCAGCCGAAGACGAGTGAGAGCGCGATGTCCCCTCGATGGGCCAGCACATCGCCCTGTCCACTCGCCTCGTCGAAAGTGAGCTTGTTGAAGAACTCCGTGAGGTCCATTCGCAGGCCGTACCCGAGTAGATGTAACAGATAGTAGCGACGGGGACTGAACGCCTCGATGCCACCGCCAGCATACCACGTGTTGGGCCACCACTCGCGCGATGGCAGGAGCGGAGGAAGGTAGCCGCCGCGGACTTCGGGACGTGCGAGCGGTGCCGAGCTCACGGCAAGCGCGCTCGCGCGATACGATAGCCATCCGTAGCCGGCGCGCGCGAACATTCGGAAGCTGCCATCGCGCTGGCGAAACGCGTCGTAGCGGAGCCCGCCCGCGAGCTGACGCATTTGAAGGATTCCAGTGACCTTCGCCGTCTCCCCACCTTCCGGCATGACATCGTACTGGGCGTCGCTCGTGCCAAGGGCGTAGCTGTTCTCGAGCGAGAAACGCTCCCCGAAATAGAGGTTGAAGCCGATCTTCGAACCGACATGGGCACGCCTCACCAGACGTGATTCGTTCGTGGCGCCCGCGGCACCAGCGGTGGTGATGACGGGATCATGGCGCGGCAGCGCACGCACGAAGCCAAGACCGTCGAAGTCGACGTAGGCTCCCACGGATGCACTGGTGAAGCGGCTCGGCAGCCGGTCGGAGGAATACGTGCGCGGCGGTGGCGCGCCGAAGTAGTTCATCGTGCCCGCGATCCATGGCATGATCTCGACGAACGCCACATTGTAGCCGGGCATCAGCCCCCACGCAGCGAGTGGCACGTTGAGCACGCCCCAACCGTTATGCAGAACTGCCCATGGCGATGCCGGCGAGAATGGTATGCGCAGGACACGGATCTCGTAGTCGCTGAAATCGGGGTCATTGCCGATGCGGTTCCAGCCGGACTGAAAGGTGGGCCCCATGGGCGCGACGTTACCGAGGTCGACGTGTTTCAGGAGGCCGCCGCCCGTCGAACGCATCACCGGAAAACCCCAGTAGATGGGCAACACGAGCCAGCTCCACGCGCGCAGCACGTCGTCGCGCTCGAGTAGCATTTGCTCAACACGCTCCCAATCCGGCAGGAGGAGGATGTCTTTGGCGCGGAACGCGACGTACTCGCTGCGATCGATGGCGTCGGCCCACGAGAGCGAGTCAGGGCCCTGAAGTTCGGGAACGGGGCGCCCGTTGACCTTCTCCGTGACGCCGAAGCCGGCGACCGTCTGCCAGACACCGGGGAACGGGTAGGACGACCCCGAGTTTCTCTTGAACGAGGCGAGAAAGCGCGGACGGAGAACGAGCAGCTCGTCCGGCCCCTTGTTATCGCCGCCGATATAGACAACAGGGTGCGTCGCGAGCCGCCCGCCGCTCACCACGAGGCGGCGGCGCACCACGTCGCGCACGAAGCCGACGTCCTCCCAGACGTATCGCGGGTCGCCGGTGCGGCGCAGGGGCTCCGAATCGGAGCGCGCCGCCAGGTAATCCACCGTCGAGACGTTCTGGTGGAAGTAATAATCCACGGCACCGATGATCAACGAATCCTCGACATCGTATGCGGGCGAGAGGATGCGCCCAATGTCCTTCTCCGTCAGCAGCGCGCCGCGCACGGAGCGCGCGGAGGTTGTCGCGGCCCGCTCCGCCGTCGTGATGAGGACGTTGATGTGCTCCCAGTCCCCCTCGTGGGTGTTGACCGCGTCGTTGAACGGATAGAAAAACCAGTACTGCATAACGAGCAGATAGCGAGCTTCGCCACTCCCCACGTCCGACACTTCGTGAATGAAGGGATGGGCGTACACCTTCGAGCCCGTGGACGGGTCACGCCTCGAGAACGTCCGCCGCCAGCTGGCGAGGTCGGTCCCCGGCTGATCGAAGAAGAGCACATGCTCCGTCTCTCCTTCGGCCGGCACGACTGGTCGAGGGGCGTTCCGGTCGCGCACGAGCTGCCGCAGCCGCTCGATGTCACGTTGCCGGAGGGCAGCGTCGAGCGCGTCCCGGGGCTCGCCGGCGAGTGTCGCCCCGTCAGCCGAGCTGCCTAACGCGACCGACTCCGATTGCACCAGCCGGCCGCGTTTCCAACTGTCCACGGACAGCGTGTGCACGAGACCCATCGTGCGGTCGAGGTCTCGCGGCACGCTGAAATTGTTCCGCCGCATGATGGGCGAGAAGCGCTCGGCGATGAAAAGAAGCCGCGCTGCTCGGCGATCGTCCATTCCGTCGATCGGAGCGGCGTCGCGAAAGGCGCTGTCCCGTACATCGCCGAACAGGTGCAGCCGAGCAGACGCTGCCGTCTGCGAGACGATGCGCGGAAGAGTGGGCAGATAGTCGAAGTACGCCGCGCGCGGAAGCTGCTGCGCGCCGCCGGCGTGCCCTCCCACGACCAGGGCACAGGCGAGGAGGAATACGGGCTTACTCATTCCCGACTCCCGAAGTCTGAAGCCCCTGGCTGCGCGGGCCAATCGCGAGCCAGGGGCTCTAGACAGTGGGGGCGGTTCGTCGTCGGCGCAATCGTTCAGCGGTCAGGGCGTGGTCACCGGCTGCCTCGCCCGCTCGCGACCAGTACCGGTTTGCGCGCGAGCGGCTGAGACCTTCGCGGACCGATTTCCCTTCTCCAGCACCGTGATGAACTGCGGAGTGAGAAGGAGATCGAGGGCGGACGCCGTGACCTCGAGAGACGTTGCCGTGAGCATTCTCTCGATCTTTGCCGGCCAGAGCTTGTGAAGATGGATCTCACGGGCGCGAAGCGCATTCCCGAAGAGAATGATCGCTGTCGGCACGACGTACAGTCCGCGAATCGGCTCAGCTGGATAGACCAGGAGTATCCGTCCGCCGGGTTTGAGCACCCGATGCATCTCGCGAAGAGCACCATGCAGATCGGGGATGTGTTCGATGCAATGAAACGAGTAGATCTTGTCGAACGACTCGTCGTCGTACGCGAGTGCTTGTGCGTCCATCACGGACAACCCGTCGACGCAGGCATTCGCGATCGCTTCCGGGTTGAGGTCGACACCAGTGGTCGAGGGCGCGAGCTCCTCGCGTACCCGCTGCGTGAGAAAGCCCCGGCTGCAACCAATCTCGAGCAGGCGGTCGTCCCATCGCGGCCGCAGATAGCGCCGCACACGTTCGAGATGCCGATCGATCTCGATCGGTTTGTTGAGCATGGCGTACTTTCGGGAGCGGTACACGGGACTCGCGGTTTGGCGCTTCTCTGACGATTCTGTGTTCATCGATTTCTCCTCGGATGAGCGGCGGTGCCGGCCGCGGCACCATTGCCGCGGACCGGAACCCGCCGATACGTTCCGCATGTTGCCGGTGGTGAGTCCTCCGGCCGTGTGCGTCGACGTGACCCGAGCGTCCCCCGCGATTGCCGCGCGGTCGAGGCCGCGTCCCGAACCGTTCCGGAGATGATCGAACTGCGAACGCTGGGATCGCTCGACCTGCGCGGCGCCGATGGCTTCGAGCTGCGGCCAGTGCTACAGCAGCCCAAGCGGCTCGCCCTGCTGGCGTATCTCGCGGTGGCGCATCCTCCGCGCTTCTATCGTCGCGACACGCTGCTCGCGATGTTCTGGCCCGAGCTCGATGGCGAGCATGCGCGTGCCGCGCTGCGCCGAGCCCTGTACTTTCTCCGACGCTCGCTCGGGGACGGCGTGATTCTAGGCCGGGGAGACGAGGAGGTTGGTCTGTCCGCGCAGGAGCTGTCGTGCGACGCGGCGCTCTTCCAACGCGCGATGGCGGAAGAGAGGCCGGGAGACGCACTCGCCCTCTACCGCGGCGTGCTGCTCGAAGGCGTCTACGTGAGCGGCGCGCCCGAGTTCGAGCGATGGCTCGACGAGACGCGTACCGTGTTGCACTCGCAGGCGGCGTCGGCGGCGTGGACTGTGGCGGATCGCGCGGAGGAGCGCGGCGACGCGCGTGCGGCGGTCGAGGCGGCGCGGCGCGCAGCGGCACTCGCGCCGTACGACGAATCGGTGCATCGGCGACTGTTGTCACTCGTCGATCGGGTGGGTGACCGCGCCGGAGCGCTCCGCGCGCACGAGGAATTCGTTAGGCGGCTGCGTATCGATTACGAGCTCGAGCCGTCGGCGGAGACTCTGGCGCTCGTGGCCACGATCAAGCAGCGCCGGGCCACGCCGCGCGAGACGCCTGCCAGCGTCGCTGTGCCTAACGAGGCGAGTGCGCCCGCGCGGAGCGTCATCGCCGTGTTGCCCTTCGTGGTGCGGGGGAACCGTGAGTACACGTACCTCGCGGAAGGGCTGGTCGATCTTCTGAGCACGACGCTCGACGGGGCGGGCGAGGTGAGAACGGTTGACCCGCGGGCGCTCCTCGGCCACATCGCGCGCGAGCACGAACAGAGGGGCAGCGATCGCACGCACTTCGATCCTGCCAGCGCGTGCGCCGTTGCCGAGCGATTCGGGGCTGGCTCGTTCGTGCTTGGCAGCGTGATCGAGGCGGGCGGTCGGCTGCGGATCTGCGCGACGCTCTACGACGCGACGTCGCGAGGAACGCCGGCAATCGTCGCGGCGGAAGTCGCCGGCAGCGGTGAGTCAGGCGTGTTCGACCTGGTGGACGAGATTGCGCGGCGATTGCTCGCAGGCCAGAGCGCCGATCCCGGCGCGCGCCTGTCGCGACTCGCGGCGCTGACGACGGAGTCGCTACCCGCGCTCAAGGCATATCTCCGCGGCGAGGGGGAGTTTCGCGCCGGCCGCTATCTGCAGGCGCTGGATGCGTTCCAGAGCGCCGCCAACGAGGATCCTTCCTTCGCGTTGGCCTACTATCGGCTCTCGTCGGCCGCGGCGGCGGTCGCGAATCTGGAGCTCGCCCGAGAAGCGTCGGCGCGGGCGGCGCAGCATCAGCATCGTCTGGCATATCACGATCGGGCCCTTCTCGACGCACAGCGGGCCTGGCTGCAGGGCGCGGCAGACGACGCCGAGCGGCACTACACGGCCATCGTCGACACGTACGTAGACGACATGGAGGCCTGGTTTCTCCTCGGCGACGTGCAGTTCCACCACAACCCACGTCGCGGGCGCTCGGTGACCGAGGCCCGCGAGGCGTTCGAGCGCGCGCTCCAGTACGATCCCGAGCACGTGAGCTCGCTCGTGCATCTCGCGCGCGTCGCGGCGCTCGAGGGCCGCGTGGATGAGCTGGACGCGCTCGTCGACCGCGTGCTCAAGTTGAGCCCCGCGGGAGATCGCGCGCTGAGCATGCGCGCGCTGCGTGCGTACGCCGTCGGCAACGAGATCGAGAAGGCACGCGTGCTCACCGCACTTGGTCGTGCGCGTGCGCTGGCGGTCGGCATCGCGTTCACCGACATCGTGCTCTACGCTCGCGATATCGATGGCGCTCACCGGCTGGCGAAGGTGCTGTCGAAGCTGACGCGCGCCACCGAGGAGCGCGCGCTCTGTCATCTCGTGCTTGCGCATCTAGAGCTCGCGTCGGGCCGGCATCGGTCGGCGCGGAACGAGCTGGCCGCGGCCGCGAGCTTCGATGCGGCATGGGCGCTCGAGCTGCGCGCGTCGTTCGCGACGCTCCCCTTCGTCTCGTTGCCGCGCGCGGAGCTGGTCGCTGTCCGGGAGGCCCTGGAGAACTGGAGCGACGCAGGATCCGCCGCACCTCGACGGAATCAGGTGCTCGCGGCGCATAACGAGTTGCACGGTGTGCTGCGTGACTATCTGATCGGTCTCGTGTCCGTCCGGCTCGGCGACGAGCGCGCGGCTGCCGCCGCCGCGCGGCGGTTGGAGGAAAGCAACGGCGACGCGACACGCCACCGGTTCGCGGGCGCGCTCGCGCGGACGGTGCGCGCCAGCGCCGCCGCGAGCTGCGACGCCCGAGAGGAGGCGCTCCGACTGCTCGGCGGGCCGGATGAGGAGCTCTGGTACCAGCAGAGCGTCACGTCCCCGTTCATCTCCCGCGCGTTCGAACGCTACCTCCGCGCCGAGCTGCTGGCGTCGATGGGTCGCGACGAGGAGGCGGTGAGCTGGTACGGGACGCTCGGCGAGAGCTCACCGTACGAGATCATCTATCTCGCGCCAGCACATTTCCGGCAGGGGGAGCTGTACGAACGGAAGGGTGACGCCGTGCGCGCGGCGAATCACTATGCGCGGTGCGCCCGATTGTGGAAGGGTTGCGACGAGTCGCTGGCCCCGATGCGCGATGCCGCCGCGGGCAAGGCGCGTCTGCTGAGCGCGAAGTGATCGCTATATTCCTGCCCGTCCGTGACTCCTCAATCACTCACGCGCGGGGGCGCACTGCCTGACGAGTGCTGGTCATGAGCTGGGCGCTCGACGAGTTCTACGCGAGCGTCGAGGAGGAGTTCGGCGTCGAGATCGAGGACACCGAGCAGCTCGATACGCCTGGCGCGGTGATCGATTACGTAGCCGGGGCGACGGCATCCCAGGATGGCATGGACGAAGAGGAGCACCGCGACCATGTCGCCGCCGTCGTCGGCGAGCTGATGGCCCGCACCCTCGGCATCACGCGATACCGAGACGATTGGCGTTTCGAGGACATGAAATCCAGATAAGGCAGCATCAGTCCATAGTCGATAACTATGGACTGCTGCCGTTAACTTCATCTCGAAGCTTCAAGTAACTGGCGTATCGATCGGCGCTGACGGCGTGGCGCTCGACAGCCTCTTTCACCGCGCACCCTGGCTCCACGGTGTGCGTGCAGTCGGCGAAGCGACAGTTCGGGATGAGGGGACGCATCTCCGGGAAGTACTGGTCGAGGTGCTCAATCGCGAGAGCCCACATCCCTACTTCGCGCAGGCCCGGCGTGTCCACGACGAAGCCGCCGCTCTCGTCAGGCAGCGGGATCATCACTGCGCCGACGGTGGTGTGCCGGCCCTTGTTCACCGATTCGCTGATCTCGCCGACGCGCAGGGAAAGTCCGGGGAAGAGCGCGTTCAGCAGCGAGGACTTCCCCACTCCGGACGGTCCCGTGAAGACGGAGACGCGGCTTCCGAGGATGAGGCGCACCGCCGCGAGCCCATCGCCGCGCTTCGTGCTCGTGAAGTGGATCGGATAGCCCGCGGCCTCGTACGCAGCAAAACGCGCGTGCGCCTCGGGCTCGCCAACGAGGTCGACCTTGTTGACGATGATGCGCGCCGCGAGCTCGTTCGCCTCAGCGATGACGAGAAAGCGGTCGAGCATGCGCGTATGCGGCTCGGGCTTCGCCGCGGCGAAGACGATCACCACCTGATCGACGTTCGCGGCGACGATCCGCTCGCCGTACGCGCCGCCTGGCGCACGACGCGCGAGCTGCGATCGGCGCGGCAGGATCTCACAGATGACCCACGAGTCGCCGCGCGCGTCCGGCTCGACGAGTACGATGTCGCCCACCGCAAGCTTGAGTCGCTCACCTTCGTCGCGTTTGAGTCGGCCGCGAAGGCTCGCTTCGACGAGCACGGCGTCGTCCGTGCGCACCTGCCAGTTGCCGCCAGTACCGCTCAAGACCACACCGCGTTGCGCGCTCGAGGAGCCGCCGCCGGCGGACGCGACGTCGGGGCCGGTCACTCCACGTCCTCCTCGTCACCGCGTTCGTCGCGCATAGCGTCCCACCAGCGGCGCGGCGCGGCGTCGCCGCGTTGCTTCGCCACGAGCTCGTCGAGCGCAGACTTCACTGCCGACAGCGGCCACGCCCCTACACGCGAGCGCGCCTCGGCCTCGGTGCGCGCTGTCGCGAGATAGTCGGTCTCGAGGTGGCCCTCCGGCGACTGCGCGCCAATGCGCGCCCAGCGCACGAAGAGGAGATACGCGGCGTAGGGCGCGTCGGTCTCGCCCGTGTGATCGGTCACGATCTCGGCGCTGTACGAGAAGCCATCCTCGCCCTCGAACGCTGCCGGCCGATCGTGCACGGCCATGTAGCCGCCGAGCGTGTTGGCATCGCCTCTGGTGTGATCGGGCGGCTGGAAGCGGGCCATCGAGGCGATCGCCAGCGGATCGTTAGGCAGGCTGGCGGTGATTGCCGCGCCGGCCGACCATCTCGCGGAGCACGTTGCCCGTGATGAACGCGACGTTCGCGGGCCGCTCGGCGAGGCGGCGCATCAGATACGGGTACCACTGCGTGCCGAATGGCACGTACACACGCATCCCGTAGCCCTCGCGCACCAGCCGCTCCTGCAGGTCGCGGCGCACGCCGTACAGCATCTGGAACTCGAAGCGGCTCGCCGCAATGTCGTTCTCGCGCGCGAACCGCTTCGCTTCGTTGATCATCGCCGGATCGTGTGTCGCGACGCCTGGGAACTTCCCCTCACGCAGCAGCGCGTGCAGACACTTCACATAGTTTGCGTCCACGTCCTTCTTCTCCGCGTACGCGACGCTCGCCGGCTCCTTGTACGCCCCTTTGCAGAGCCGCACGCGGCAGCCGAGCTTGATCGCGTACTCCACGTCGGTGAAGGTACGGTAGAGATAGCTCTGCAGCACGATGCCGACGTGATTGCGATAGTGCGGGTAGAGGCGATGCTCGAACAGATGGAGCGTGCGTTCCGTGTACTCGCTCGACTCCATGTCGACGCGCACGAAGGTGTTGTACTGTTGCGCGCGTGCGAGCACGTCCTGCATCAGGCTCACGCACAGCTCCTCGGAGATGTCGAGCCCCATCGCCGTGAGTTTCACCGAGACGTTCGCGTCGAGCCCCTGCGCGTGAATGCGCGAGAGAATCTCGATGTAGGCGTCGCGCGTCCCGCGCGCCTCGCGCTCATTGGTCACACTCTCGCCGAGCAGATCGAGGGAGACGCGAATGCCGCGGGCGTTGAGGGCGCGAACGGCGTCGAGCGCTTCGTCGAGCGACTCTCCGGCTACGAAGCGACTCGCGAAGCGCTTCGCGAGCCCATTGTTCCGCACGAAGTGGAAGACGCGCGGCTGATTCGAGAGATACAGGAGGGCGGAACGGAGCATCAGGACGACGGCCGCAGGCGAGCTTGCACGCGTTGCACGATGCGCACCACCGGAAAGGTGCGCTCGTTGGCCCAGGGGTCGAGCACGTTCCAATCGACGAAGCCGTCGTCGCTCGCCGGCTCGAGCAGATACATCGCGAGAATGCCGAGCGGCTGCGCCGTGCGGACGACGTACGTGCCCGCGGGCAGCGACCGCGACTCTGGGGCGCCCCACGAGCCAGCGAGGTGCCGCTCGCGATGTTTCTGGAACGGCTGTGCGGCCGTCGTGGACGAGTCGATCATGAAGGTGGCGACGCTCGCGTCGAGCGGCTGCTGGAGCTCTTCGACGACGACGCCATGCATAACGAGCCGCCGCACCAGTGAATCGCCCACATCGCGAGGAAAAGCGTACGCGAACGGCATCGGTACCGAGAGCGTCGGCGTGAACCGGTCGTAGATCGGCATATCGACGTCACGCACGGTGCCGGTGCGCCGCACCCCGCGCGGGAGGCCAGCCTCGTAACGCACGGTATCGTCGCTGCGGACAATCTCCTCGACACGAATCGGCCCGGACTTGATGGTCGCGATCCGGGAGCGGATCGGAATCGACGGCGCCGAGCGGAGATCGTTACCGTAGCCCGTCGTCCGCGAGTCCGCCTCGCGCGTCAGGTCGATGATATCGTCGGCGTTGCCCGCGACGTACGAGAGCAGCTCGGCGACGAAATCATACGTCGAGGCAACGCGCCGCACGAACGGATCGTGCGAGTACGCTTCGCTCAGGACAGACAGACGGCCGCGCAGGCCGTAGTAGTTCGTGCCGAATCGCGGGCGTGCGTCGTACGTCTCCCACGCCGTGGGCGCGCCCTGCTCGCGCGGAAAATTCCCGTAGTCGAAGATGTAGAACCCGTGGCGGTCGAAGAGCGTGCGCCGCAAGTCGACGAGCATCGTATCGCGCGTGTACGGCGCCGTGAAGATCGCCGCTGGGTTCAGCGACGCCGCGTACGTGAGCGCGTATCCGTGATAGCTCCCGTCCGTCGTGTGGAGATCCACGAAGACGTCCGGATCCCAGCTGCGGAACATCGCCAGCGACGCGACCGTCTCGGGCGCTTCCGCCTTGATGTAGTCGCGATTGAGGTCGAGGCCCTGCGCGTTCGCGCGCGTTCCCACGAGCGGGGGCCCGTTCTGCTCCGTCCTGTTGCGCTCCTGAGCCGCGAATCGCTCGTTGCCGTCGACGTTGTAGATCGGCACCGCGATGAGGATCAACGAGTCGAGCACGTTCGGGTGGCCGTCGAACAGGAGGTCACGCAGCTGAGCCTGCAGCGCTTCCTTTCCCTCGACCTCGCCCGCGTGAATGTTCGCCTGCACGTAGACAATCGGCCGATGCAGCCGCTTCGCTTCCTCGGGGGTGGTCACCAGTGGCCGCGAAGCCACGATGAACGGAATGTCCCGTCCTTCCCCGCTCTTGCCGATCGATCCGACGTACATCTTGGCATCGAGCGCCTTGAGCGAGTCGATGAACTGCCGGACATCGGCGTAGGACGACGTCTCGGTGAACTTCGTCCGTTCCGCGTGCGTCAGCGGTCGCGCCTTCGCGAGATTCCCAGGATAGCGACTGCGCGTCGGCGCTTCGGCCGCCGGACCGGATGGATGTGAGCAGCCCGCCATCACGGCGGCAGTGAGACAGAGCCGAGTCAGCGCGCGCGCTGGGCTCACAGTTCGCTCGGTGCTCGTGAGGTGCTCAGGAACAGCGTCACGTGACTTCCTCCCATCTCAGGCCGATCGAGAGACAGGAAGTGTAGCCGCGGCACGCTGTCGCGGTCTAGGTGTGTGCTGAGTGAGCGCTGCGCCCGGAGGTCATCGCCCGACGTTGCGCAGCGCCGCTCCGCGCGCACGGGTCTGCGCGGCCGTCGCGGCGTCGGCGCCATTCTCGATGTCGAGGCGGACATTGCGCTGAAACATCGCGTAGTCGCCGTCGCGGAGCCCGGCCCGTGCCAATGAGAGCACGACGTCCGACGCCACCGCCGGCGGAACCGCGCGCGCGATGAGATCCGTGTAGACGGTGAGCGGGAGGGTGACGCGAGCGCGGCCGGCGTGCTGGGAAACGGAGCGCAGCTGGGAGAGAGTGCGCATCGGCATGCCCCCATGAAGCGCGTTCGCGCCGGCGTTGATCTCCTCCGCCGCGGCGCCGGTGCCGAGGGCGGCACGCGCGGAGCGAAGCTCGGCATAGAGCCCGCGCACGGCTGTCACGATGCGACTGCCGTCAGCCCCTTTCTGCGCCCCCTCCAGTGCCTTGTCGACGAGCGGCTCGGTGGGGAGCCTGGTTTTCCGCGCCGAATCGACCACCGCCGCAACGACGATCCGAGTCGTCGAATCGAGGCGCGCGAGGCGGACGTCGGCACCGCGCTGGCCGAACGCTGCGCGCCACGCCACGAGTTGCCCCAGGCAGGAGAGGCTGACAAGGGCCACGCTCACGCGGATCGCCCGACTCACTGCGTGGCGTCGCCTCCCCCAACGACGATCGCCGAATTCGGCACCCCGTAGTCGTCGTCGAGCACGCGCGGCGCGGACGGATCGGCCACCCAGAGGCTGTCGTCGACGACGAAGGAATAGCGGTGATGACCCTCCGGGATTGCCGCGGTCACCGACCAGACCCCGCCGCCACGATGCTGCGCGTGATACTCCTGGTGCGACCCGTCCCAGTCGTTGAAATCGCCCACCAGCTGCACCTTCCGCGCGGTGGGCGCGACGAGCACGAACTGCACCGAACGCCGCGGGCCTGGCTTCGTGCCGCCGCTTCGATCCGTCGCGACGTCGATCCGGCCCGTCGCCCGATTCGCCCGCACCGCGCTGATGAAGTGACCGGCCGAGAGCGCGACCGCGAGCAGGAGCGCTGCCGCGATGCCGGAGACGACCGGACTCACGGTGATCGTGCGCGCGCGCAGCATGCGCGTCCATGGCCGCTGCCGATGACGTGGCATTGCGCGCACGGCGTCCATCACGCCGCGATCGAACTCTTCGTCGAGACGCACCGGGCGCCGCAGCTCCGCGGCTATTCGATGAATCCAGCTTTCAGGAAGGTTTCGCATCATTCACCTCGGGACGCCTCCGCTCCACACGCACCTCGCGATCGTCGTGGACGTCACTCAACAGCTCCCGCAACCGTTCGCAGGCACGCATGACCCGCATCTTGAGCGCCGACACACCGGCGCCCGTCAACCGCGACATCTCGTCGTAGCCGAGCTCCTCGACGTACTTGAGCAGAAATGCTTCCCGCTGCTCGGTGCGCAGTCGGCTCAGCGCTCGTTCGATCTCTTCGCGCCAGGCGCTCCGCTCCGCCGGGTGCTCTTCGGCGGCATCGTAAAGCGCGACGTCGTCGCTCACGAATGTCCGCGCGCGCCGGCCGCGGCGCGCACCGATGGTGCGACAGCGATTTACGAGGATACGAAACAACCACGCGCCGAATCGTTCCGGATCCTCGCACCGGGCGAGCGATCGATACGCTCGCGTGAACGCGTCCTGCAGCGCTTCCTCCGCGTCCTCGCGATTGCCGAGCATGTGCATCGCGTACCGCGCATAGCGATCGCGATAGCGCTTCACCAGCTCGGCGTACAGCTCGGCATCACCCCGGAGCACGCGTGCGACGATCTGCGCGTCCGTGCTCTGATCCATAGGGAGAGACCTTGGTGTGGAGAGAGAGGTCACTGAAGAGGTGCTAGGTGCTAGGTGTTAGTCCAAAGACCTAGCACCTATCACCTATCACCTAGCACCTATTACTACGTTACCGGCCGCCCTTCAGTTGGATAGAAGGTTTTGCCCGATCTAGCCATCTCCACGAGGAGCTCCGCGGCCTCGAAGCGGGGCGGATGGCGCGTGTTGAGCTCCTGGAGTTGACGCACGATGGCCGCGACGCCGATGGTATCGACGTAGCGGAAGGGACCGCCTCGAAATGGCGGAAAGCCGATCCCGAAGACTGCTCCAACATCCCCGTCGCGCACGCTGCGGAGAATTCCCTCCTGGAGGCAGCGCGCCGCCTCGTTTACCATCGCGAGGACGCAGCGCCGCACCATCTCCTCGGCCGGAATCTCGACCTGCTGCCCCGCCTTCGCCCGCGCCGTCGCGCCAATGATCTGGTAGATCGAATTGTCGACGTCCCCCTTCTTTCCACTCTCGTCGTAGCGATAGAAGCCACTCCGGCCCTTGCGTCCCAACCGTCCGGCAGTGACGACGCGACGCATCGCTTCCGAGGGCGTCATGCGGACGCCGAGCGCGTCCGCGAGCACGAGCCCGACCTTGCCGCCGACGTCGATTCCAACTTCGTCGAGCAGGGTGATGGGCCCAACGGGGAACCCGAAGTCGACCAGCGCCTTGTCGATCGTCTCGATCGCCGCGCCTTCATCGAGGAGCCGCCCGGCCTCGTTCATGTACGCCGAGAGCGTGCGCGTCGTGTAGAAGCCCGGCCCGTCGTTGACGACGATCACCGTCTTGCCGAGCTGCTTCCCATACGCCACCGCGGTCACGGTCGCCTCTTTCGTGGTGCGCCGCGTTACTATGATCTCGAGGAGCGGCATCTTGTGCACGGGCGAGAAGAAATGCATGCCCAGCACCTGCTCGGGCCGCGTTGCCGCCTCCGCGATGCGCGTGATCGGGATCGTGCTCGTGTTCGATGCATAGATCGCGTCTTCCGGCAGCAGCGGCTCGACCTCGCGCAGGACCCGATGCTTGAGATCGATGTCCTCGAACACCGCCTCGATGACGAGATCGACGTTGCCGAACCCGGTGTACTCGGTGGTTCCGCCCGTGAGCGCCATCATGTCGTCGAGCTGCTGACGCGTGATCTGTCGCTTCGTGTACCGCTCCTTCACGACGTCCCTTACGGCGGCCAGCCCCTTGCCGATCCGCGCCGCGTCGGTGTCCTTGAGCCTCACGAGCGTGCCCTGTTGCACGGCGACCGAGGTTATTCCCGCCCCCATGAATCCCGCGCCGAGCACTCCGAGCTTCTCGACCGGCCTCGGCGCAGGCACGGGCGAGCTGACGCCGGGATCCTTCTTCAACGAGTTCGTCGCGAAGAAGAGGAAGATGAGCTGACGCGAAACTTCGGTCATCGCCAACTCGCCGAAGCGGCGCGATTCCTCCTTGTAGCCCGCGTCTTCTCCCTGTTCGTAGCCGACGCGAATGACATCGAGCGCGGCCAGCGGCGCCGGATACAGCCCGTGCGTCTGCTGCATCACGCTCTGCCGCGCCTTCTTGAGCACGAGCCCGCGGCCGAAGCGGTTCCGCTCGAGCAGCAGCCCTTCCGCGCCGCGCTCGGTGCGGCCCTGGGAACGCTTGCGAGTACCAGCGGCGAGCTCCTTCGCGCGCTGCATGGCGATGTCTCGCAGGATCGCGGGATGCACGACGTCGTCGACGAGGCCCATCTTCAGCGCCTTCTTGGGCCGCACGTTCCGGCCGCGAAGGATCATGTCCAACGCGTTAGGCAACCCAATGAGCCGCGGCAGCCGCTGTGTGCCGCCCGTCCCGGGAATGAGCCCGAGCTGCACCTCGGGCAGGCCGAGCACGGTCTTCGGATACTCGGTCGCGATCCGCCAGGCGCAGGCGAGCGCCGTCTCCAGTCCGCCGCCGAGGCAGGCACCGTGAATCGCCGCGACGACGGGCACGCGCAGCCGCTCGAGCCGCGAGAGCATCTTCTGGCCGGTGTAGCTCGCCTGCTCCGCGTCTTCGGCGGTCTTGAACTCGAGAAACTGCTCGATGTCCGCGCCGGCGATGAAGTTGTCGCTCTTGCCCGAGATGAGCACCGCGCCGACGATCGCGCTATCCCGCTCGATCTCGTCGAAGATCACCCGCAGCTCCTCGGCAAGCGCGAGGCTGAGCGTGTTGACGGGCGCTCCCGGTACGTCGAGCGAGAGCACCGCGACGCCAGCGTCGCGCGTCAGCGTGATGGAAGGCATTTAATGGGCGTTGGCGGAATGGAGATCTCGACCGAAGAGCAGTCGATCGGGGGTGCTAGGCGGCACCATACCAAATTTGGCATGCACACACTGATGCTCGCCCCGAGTCACGATGCGCACATGCCAAATTTGGCATGAAGCCGCCGTGCACCCCCGATCGACTGCTCGTGAGGGGCGCGACAAGGGTAGTAATGCACCACTCTAACTGCCTCGCTCGACCACCATCGCGTGGCCCATGCCGCCCGCCGCGCAGACCGTCATCAGCCCGAACTCTCCGTCGCGCCGGCGCAGCTCGTTGACGAGCGTCGTGAGAATCCGTCCGCCCGTCGCGCCGAACGGATGCCCGATTGATATCGAGCCGCCCATCACGTTCAGAATCTCCGGATTCACTTCGCCGACCGGGGCGTCGAACCCGGCACGACGCGCCCACTCCCGCGACGTGAAGCCCTGGAGATTCGACAACACCTGCGCGGCGAACGCCTCGTGCATCTCCACGAGATCCATGTCCGCGAGCCCGAGACCGGCGCGCTTCAACGCCACCGGCGCGGCGAGCACGGGACCCATGAGCAATTGCTCACCAGGGTCGAGTGCCGCATACGAATACGAGCGGATGAACGCGAGCGGCGCGTAGCCTAACGACTTCGCGCGTTCCTCGCTCATGAGGAGCACCGCGCTCGCGCCATCGGTGAGCGGCGAGGAATTCCCCGCCGTCACCGAGCCATAGCGCCTGTCGAAGACCGGCTTGAGCGCCGCGAGCTGCTCGAGCGACGAGTCCGAGCGGATGCCGTTGTCGCTCGCGAGCGCTTGCTCGAGCTTCGGCGGCAGGTACACCGGCACGATCTCCGACGTGAGGCGACAGTCACGCGTCCCCTCGGCGGCGCGCTCGTGAGAGCGAAGCGCGAACTCGTCCTGTGCCTGACGAGAGACGTGATTGATCTTCGCCATCTTCTCCGCGGACTCGCCCATCGTCTCACCGGTCGTCGGCTCGGCGATCGCCGGAGTGATCGGCACGAAGTCCTTGGGCCTGATCGAGCCGAGCAGCTTCATCCGCTGACCCGTCGAACGCGCGCGCGAGAACGCGACGAGCTTCTCTGACATCGTGCGCGAATGCAGGATTGGCACGTTCGACAGCGACTCGGCGCCGCCGGCGATGATGACGTCGTGATGGCCAAGCACGATCTGATCGGCGGCGTCGGTGATCGCCTGGTTGGCGGACGCACAGGCGCGGCTCACGGTGTACGCCTCGGTGCCGCGCGGCAGCATCGGCATGAGTGAGATCTCACGCGCGATGTTCGGAGCGATCACCGATGGTACGACGGTACCGTACACGACGGCGTCCACGTTCTTGCCGTCGAGATTGCTGCGCTGGATCAGCTCCGCCACGGCGAGCTTTCCCAGCTCGATCGCCGTGAAATCCTTGAGGGCGGTGCCGGCCTTGGCGAACGGCGTGCGCACGCCCGCCACGATCGCGACGCGACGACCGTTCGTTCCGAGTGTTGCCATGACTTGAAGTTAGGTGCCCTGGCAGGTGGCGACCAGCGCTTGGTGCTTCGAACGCCCGACGCTGATAAGCTTCCTTCCGATGGAGGAATCGCCTGCCGACATCCGCCGCCGACAGCTCGAAGCCCTCGGACGCGAGGAATTCGATCTCCTCGTCGTCGGCGGCGGGATCACTGGCTGTGGTATCGCACGTGATGCGGCGCTGCGTGGACTCCGCGTCGCGCTCGTCGAGAAGGACGATTTCGCGAGCGGGACCTCGAGTCGGTCATCGCGGCTCATCCACGGCGGCCTGCGGTATCTCGAGCACGGCTTTCTGCATCTCGTCTTCGAGGCGAGCAGCGAGCGCCGGCGGCTGCTCCGGCTCGCACCCCACCTCGTCCGTCCGCTCGAGTTCCTCTGGCCGGTGTATTCCGGCGCGCGCGTCCCGCAATGGAAGCTCGCCGCGGGGCTCACGCTCTACGACGCCCTCGCGCTCTTCCGGAACGTCGGCACGCACCGTCGACTCAGCGCGCGACAGATCGCCTCGCGCGAACCCGACCTCAAACGCGATGGCCTCGTGGGTGGCGCGCGCTATTTCGACGCCGCAACCGACGATGCCCGCCTAACGCTTGCAAATGCCATCGGCGCTCGTGAAGCGGGCGCTGTCGTCGTCAATCACGCCCGCGTCGTGACGCTTCTGATCGACGGCACGACCACGCGTGGCGCGCGGATCGACGATGTGCTCGGTGGCCAGCGCATCGAGGTCCGGGCCCGTGTCGTCGTCAACGCGACGGGCCCGTGGAGCGACGAGCTGCGCCGGCTCGGCGACGCGCCGCGCGCGGCCAATCGGGCCGGCGTGCGCGGCAGCAAGGGCGTTCACGTTTCCGTCGCTCGCGACCGCATCGGCAACCACGGCGCGCTCACGCTCCTCGCGCCTAACGACGGACGCGTGATGTTCGTGCTCCCGTCCGGACGTCAGACGATCATCGGCACCACCGACAGCTTCACCGACGCGCCTCCGGACGAGGTGCGCGCCAGCGAGCGCGACCTCGCGTACCTCCTGAACGCGGCGAATGCGTTCTTTCCAGCGGCGCACCTGACGAGAGAGGATGTCGTCAGCGCCTGGGCCGGAATCCGGCCCCTCATCGCCGCTAGCGCCGAGCAGGCGGATCCGGGAAACGCATCGCGCGAGCACGCGATCGCCGAGAGCGATGAGGGCGTCGTCAGCATCACGGGAGGCAAGCTCACGACCTACCGCATCATGGCCGCCGAGGTCGTCGATGTCGCCGCTGGCCGACTAGGACAGCGAACCACGCGGAAACCACCGACGCGCACCCTAGCGCTTCCCGGCGGCGACCTCGCGTACATCGAGGAAGCCATTGCCGCGGCCGAGCGCGCCACGGCCGACGCGGAGCTGGCCGCCCATCTCGTGCGCGCATTCGGGAGCCGCTGGCCGGTTGCCGCCGCGGCGATTGCAGCGCCCGGCGGCGGTGAGCGCATCGCGGGCTCCGTCTACACAGTCGGCGAGATGCGTTACGTCGCTCAGTACGAGCTCGCATACACGCTCTCCGACATCCTCCTGCGACGGACCCACCTCGGCTTCGAGACGCGCGATCACGGTGTCGATAGCGCGGAGCGAGTCGCCAATACCGTCGCCGGCATTCTCGGCTGGAGCGCCGGCGACGTCGGCGCACAGGTCAGCGCCTACGAGCGCGACATCAGCCGAATCTTCGGAATCGATCCCTAGCGCTTAGAGCTCGTTCGCGGTCGCGCTATGGATTGTCGTCAGATCAACGACCTTGAGCGTCCGCACCGCGGTCGGCAGCCGAAGCTGCGTCGTCTCGCCCACGGCCTTCCCCAGCAGTGCCTTGCCGATCGGCGAGGCCATCGTCACGTGGCCTTCCTCGAACTCCAGCGCGTCTCCGAAAACGAGATGGTACGTCTCCCGAGTGCCCGTACGCTGATCCTCAACGACGACCTTCGAGCCAAGCCCGACCCGATCCGACGGAATCTGCGACGGATCGATCTGTGACAGCTTGCTCAACCGCTGCCGGAGCTGACCGAGCCGAGCCTGCACGAACTGCTGCCGCTCCAGCGCTGCCTTGTACTCCGAATTCTCGCGAAGATCGCCGAGCTCCACCGCTTTCCGAATCTCGTTCGGAAGCGTGACGTTGAGCTCGTACTGCAGCTTCTCCACCTCTTCGCCGAGCTTTTGCTTCAGTGCTTCTATCATGTGCGTGCCGGGTCCAGTACAACAAATGGAACGCCCGGCCGTGGGGCCGGGCGCCGTTACCGCAACGTACGCCGCCTCAGCTGGTTCCGCAAATGGCGGACCCACCCGG
>JAJKIR010000185.1 GCA_021154325.1 Gemmatimonas sp. | reverse complement strand
CGCAGTTCACGCGGGTTCCGCAGTTCACGCGGGTTCCGCAGTTCACGCGGGTTCCGCAGTTCACGCGGGTTCCGCAGTTCACGCGGGTTCCGCAGTTCACGTTTTCTGATTCAGTGATCGTGTCTGTGCTTCTCGCTTGACCTGCTCGATGAACTCCGAGACGGGGATGACTTCCTGCTTCTTCCCTGCCCCGCGTGCGCGGACGGCAACGGTACCCGCTTCGGCTTCGCGCTTTCCAACGACGGCCATATACGGGACCTTCATCACCTCGCCCTCGCGAATGCGATAGTTGAGCGTCTCCGAACGATCGTCGAGCGTCGCCCGCAGCCCTGCGCCACGCATCTCCTCGGCGATCGCCGCGGCGACGGGGCGTACGTCGTCGGAGATCGGGAGCACGCGCACCTGCTCGGGCGCGAGCCAGACCGGGAACGCGCCCGCGAAGTGCTCGACGAGAATCGCGATGAAGCGCTCGAGGGAGCCGCTCACGGCGCGATGGATGACCACCGGTATGTGCTCGGCGTTGTCCTCGCCGACGTACTTGAGATGGAAGCGCTCCGGCGCGTTGTAGTCCAGCTGGATCGTGCCGAGCTGCCAGGCGCGGCCTAACGAGTCAGTGACGTCGAAGTCGATCTTGGGGCCGTAGAACGCGCCGTCGCCAGGCTTGAGCTCGTACGGCTTGCCCGTCGCATCGAGCGCGGCGCGGAGCGCGCCCTCGGCGCGGTCCCAGAGCGCATCGTCGCCGAGCCGGGTCGGCGGCCGGGTCGCGAACCGAATCGTCGCGTTGAGGCCAAAGGTCTCGTAGTAGCCGAGGATGAAGTTCATCAGGAACTTCACCTCCTGCTCGATCTGATCCTGGCGCAGGAAGACGTGGCAGTCGTCCTGCTGGAACTGCCTAACGCGGACGAGTCCCGACAACGCGCCTGTCACCTCGTTCCGGTGGAGAACGTCGAAGGTCACGTAGCGGAGCGGCAGCTCGCGGTATGAATGACGCTTCGAGAGATAGAGGATGTAGTGCGACGGGCAGTTCATCGGCTTGAGCGACACGTCGTGCTCGCCCGTCTCGCTATCGAGAACGAGGAACATGTTCTCGCGGTACTTCCCCCAGTGGCCAGACTGCTCCCAGAGGAGCTTGTTGTAGAGGAGAGGGGTCTTGATCTCCTGAAAGTGCTGGCGCTGACGCTCGCGGATGAAGTCGATCAGGGTGTTGTAGAGAAAGGTCCCGCGCTCGGTCCAGAAGACCGCGCCCGGCGAAACGGGGCTCATCAGATAGAGATCGAGCTCGCGCCCGAGCTTGCGATGATCTCGGCGCTTCGCCTCCTCGATGCGGAAGAGATGCGCCTCGAGGTCCTCCTGCTTCCACCAGGCGGTGCCATAGATGCGCTGCAGCTGCTGCCGCCTCTCGTCGCCACGCCAATACGCCGATGCCACCGAGGTCAACTTGGCTGCCTTGACGTGCGAGGTGTCGGGAACGTGCGGACCGCGACAGAGATCGACGAAGGGTCCGTCGGTGTAGGTCGAGATGACCTCATCCTCACCGAGCTCACTCAACCGCTCGAGCTTGAGCGGATCGTCGACGAAGACCTTCTCGGCAGCGGCACGCGGAAGCTCGGCGCGGACGAAGGGGTATTTCTCCGCCGCCACCTTTTCCATCTCGGCCTCGAACGCGGCGAGATCTTCGGGAGTGAATGGCTTGTCGACCTCGAAGTCGTAGTAGAAGCCGTCCTCGATCGCGGGACCGAAGCCGATCTTCGCTTCCGGCCGGAGCCGACGCACCGCGGTCGCGAGGACGTGCGCGGCGGAATGACGGAGCACGTCGAGCGAGCGCGGATCTTTTCGCGTTAACACACGAAAAGACCCACTTGTTCGAAGCGGGGTGACAAGATCCTGGATCTGCCCGTTGACCTCGATCGCGATCGCGTCGCGGAGCAGGCGCTCCCCGATCGATCGCACGACCTCTCCCGGCAGCGTGCCATACGGCACCGAACGCGTAGCACCGTCTGGCAGTGTGAGAGTGATGGTCTCGCTGCGCTCGATTGTCGCGGAATCGGGTCGGTCGATCATGATGGTGGGCGGTTGACGGTTATCCGTGGTCGGTGAACGGTCATCGGTGGTCCGTGAACCGCGCACGGTCTACGGTTCACCGTTCACGGTTCACCAAAAGGAAACGAGGTGTCGCCGCGGCGACACCTCGTGGGCGTGCGGCGACGGCAACTGGTCAGAGCAATGGCGTCATCAGTCGCGTGTATCGGAAAAACATCACGAGGCCGACGATGAGCGCGATGGCGACAGCAGCCCACAACACGACGCGAACGACCGACGTGCGCTCCGCTTTTGCGGAACCCGAGCTGCTCATTTGCGGGTCGGTCATGGGTGATGGAAAGGCGGAGAGATGAGATCGGTAGATGGCCTTCTTTTTGCACCGAAGTCGCGATACTGTCTCGCGTAAGTTATCCTTGCCCAACTACCTCCGCCACAGGGACACCTCACGATGTCACCATTCCGCTACCGCGATGACGAGTCGTCGACCGGCACGATTGTGGGCGTATTGGTCGGTGCCCTCGCAGGCTTCGCCGCAGGAATGTTCGTCGCGCAGCGCGTTGGTGGATTCGGTGGACTCACGTCCCGCATCCGTGAGCGCGCCGGCGGCCGCTTCGGTCTTGGCCGCCCGGAAGAAGCCGAGGATCAGGATCTCGACGATTACGAAGAAGACGAGATCGAGAGCGAAGAGGGCTACGACGAATCGCTCGAGGAGCGTGTGCTCGAAGCCTTCCGCAACGATCCCATTCTGAGCGAGCGCGCGGTCGACATCGGCTCGATCGGCGACGGCATCATCGAACTCGCGGGCTGGGTGGAGACGGAAGAGGAAGCCGAACACGCGGTGACGATCGCGCGCGGAGTACCCGACGTCGACACGGTGGTGAACCGCATCACGATCGGCGACGAGGAGGAGCGGTTTCGCGACGCGGCGCGGCGGGTCCAGGAAGGCGATCCGGCGCTGACGGAAGCGCGCTGGGAAGGCCGCACGGTTGGAACGGGTCGCCGTCGACAGGGCACGTCACAGGACGCGGATCGGCATGCTGATCCTAAAGTGCCGCTGGAGAATCGCTGGATGAGCAAGGAAGTGGAGCTGCACAATGCAGCGGAGGAGACCGAAGGGATCGCGGAGCGCCGCCGTTCCGCCACGAAGAAGCCGCCGCGCGGCGATCGCACGGGCGGCGCGCCGGTCGCGCCCACGGGCGTACCGAAGGCCGATCACGTAGCACAGCCACGCGAAGCGGACGTACAATCCGCACGCGTCGACGCGGCCCGCGACACCGGCGGAGAGCGAACGAGCTTCGGCGACACTGGTCGCCCCTAGCAACAGCCCTTCCCCCAAGTGCGAACAGCGAGCCGCAAGCAATTGCGGCTCGCTTAGTTTTTATAGCTTCCTACTACGCCGATGACCGAACTACCCGATAGATACGACCCGGCCGCAACGGAGCCGGCCATTTACGAGGAGTGGCTGGAGCACAATTGCTTCGCCGCGGACGCGGCGCGATCCGAGCGCGTCGGCGGCGATCGCGAGCCGTACACGATCGTGATGCCGCCGCCTAACGTGACCGGCATCCTGCACGTCGGTCACGGCCTCAACAACACCGTTCAGGATGTGCTCATCCGCTGGGCGCGCATGAGCGGCACGGAAGCGCTATGGGTCCCCGGCACCGACCACGCCGGCATCGCGACGCAGAACGTCGTCGAGCGGCTCATCGGTCAGGAGGGCAAGACGCGCTTCGACCTCGGTCGCGAGGCATTCGTGCGGCGCACGGAAGCGTTCGTCGAGGAGAAGGGCGGCGTCATCCTCAAGCAGCTGCGGGCGATCGGCGCGTCGGCGGACTGGAGTCGCACGGCCTACACGCTCTCGCCCGAGCTGTCGCGCGCCGTGCGCGAAGCCTTCGTGCGTCTCTACGAGCGAGGGTTGATCTACAAGGGACACCGCGTGATCCACTGGTGTCCGCGCTGCCTCACGTCGCTGAGCGATGAGGAGGCGGAGTTCCAGGACGAGCCGGGCTCACTCTATCACATCGCTTATCCGCTCTCGGACGATCCGTCGCGAAGCGTGACGATCGCGACGACGCGTCCCGAGACCATGCTCGCCGACGTCGCTGTCGCGGTGAACCCGGACGACGACCGTTACCGCGCACTCGTCGGGAAGACGGTGCGGCTGCCGATCGTGCACATCGACATTCCGATCATCGCTGATGCTTACGCCGATCCCGAGTTCGGCACTGGCGTGGTGAAGATCACGCCCGCCCACGACGCGAACGACTTCGAGGTCGGCAAACGACATGGACTGCCGGCGCCGGTGGTGATCGACGAGACTGGCACGATGCGCGAGGAGCGCGATGCCGACGGGCGCGTGCCCTCGGCGCTCCAGGGGCTCGACCGATTCGCCGCGCGCGAGCGCGTCGTCGAGCTGCTGCGCGCCGAAAAGGCGCTGGTGCGCGTCGAGCAGCACCAGCACGCCGTGAGACACTGCTATCGCTGCGACACGGTGGTCGAGCCGCGTCTCTCCGATCAGTGGTTCGTGAAAATGGCGCCGCTCGCCGAGCCGGCGCTCGCCGCCGTGCGCGCGGGCGCGATCCGCATTCTTCCGGAGCGGTGGGAAGCAGTGTATGTGAACTGGCTGACCAACATCCGCGACTGGAACATCTCGCGGCAGCTCTGGTGGGGCCATCGCATTCCCGTCTGGTACTGCGACGACTGCGACCCGCCGCAGAACATGATCGCCAGCCGAGAAGACCTCACGAAATGTCCGTACTGCGACGGGCCGGTGCGCCAGGACGAAGACGTGCTCGACACGTGGTTCTCGTCCTGGCTCTGGCCGATGTCGACGCTTGGCTGGCCTAACGAGAGCGCGCGCGACTTGGCCGCGTTCTATCCTACGGACGTCCTCGTCACCGCCCCCGAGATCCTCTTCTTCTGGGTGGCCCGGATGATCATGGCCGGCTACGCCTTTTTGGGGCGGGCGCCGTACCACTCCGTGTACCTGCACGGCACAGCGCGCGACACGCAGCATCGCCGGATGTCGAAATCGTTAGGCAACGGCGTCGACCCGATGGACGTGGTCGCCCTCTTCGGCGCCGACGCGTTCCGCTGGACGCTCATCGCCGGTCTCGGACTCGGTGCGGACGTCATTCTCGATCCGGCGGACCTCGAGAAGTCGTTCTCTACCGGACGGAACTTCGCGACGAAGCTCTGGAACATCGGCCGATTCCTGCTCTCGAACCTCGGTGAGGCGCCGGTGCGGCCGCTCGCGGAGATCGACGCGCGTCGGTTCGACGTCGCCGACGCGTGGATCCTCGACCGTCTCGATGCCGCCGTCGCTGAGTGCGACGGCGCGCTTGGGCCGCTACGTCCAACGAAGCCATCGGATACGGTCGACGGACGCGTCTGGCGAGCCGACGAGCGCTACGCCGGCCTCCGGCTGAACGAGTACGCCGAGTCGGCGCGACGCTTCGTGTGGAACGAGCTCGCCGACTGGTATCTGGAGTCAGTGAAGGGCCGCCTAACGGTGGATGCGGCGGCCGAGGATCGCGAGGTCGCACGGTCGGTGCTGCTCCACGTGTTCGATCGGGCGCTGCGGCTGTTGCATCCCATAGTGCCGTTCATTACGGAGGCGCTCTGGCAGAAGCTCCCCGGTCGCGTGGCGGGTGAGTTCCTCGTTAGGGCCTCCTGGCCACGGGTCGCAGCGCGCGAGGGAGCGCCACGCGGCGAAGACTTCGAGCTCGCGCGCGAGGCGGTGCTCGCGGTGCGCCAGATCCGCAGCGACTACAATGTGGCGCCCGGCAAGACCCTCGACGTCATCGTGCTGACGGCGCGCGATCGCAATGTGTATGAGGCTAACGCCGCCACGATCGGTCGGCTCGCGCGCGCACGCGTGACGGTCAGTGCCGGACCGGCGCCCGAGGGCGCCGCGCACGTCGTGCTCCGCGGCGGCAGCGAAGTCGTCGTGCCGCTGGCAGGGCTGGTCGATGTCGACAAGGAGTGTCAGCGGCTGCGCGGCGAGCTCGACGCGCTCGCGAAGCAGATCGTGTCGCGCGAGCAACGTCTGGCGAACCCGAAATACGTGGAGCGCGCCCCGGAGCACGTGGTGCGGAGCGACCGGGCGACGCTCGACGAGATGATCGCAAAGCGCGGACAGCTGACCGAGAAGGTGCGGACGCTGTGCGGTACCTGACGCGGCCGTCGATCGCGGCGGTCGCCACCGCGGCCGCCGTAGCGATCCTGCTCGCCTGCGCGAATCGCGGCATGCAGCCGCCCGGCGGCCCCGTCGATCCAACGCCCCCGCACGTGGAGCGCGTCACGCCGGAATCCGGCAGCGTGAGCCAGCGCGCCGGCGCGGTGCGGTTCGTCTTCAACAAGGTGATGAGCGACAATCCCTCGAGAGGCGCGCTCAATCAGTATTTCCTCATCTCGCCGACGGACGGCGAGCCGCGGGTCAACTGGCATCGCGATTATATCGACGTGCGGCCGCGCCACGGCTTCCGCGGCAACACGGCGTACAGCGTGACGCTGTTACCAGGGCTGGCGGACGTCCGCGGCAACCAGATGACGGTGCCGACGACGACCATCTTCTCGACGGGCGGGACGCTTCCGCAGTTCGGTATTCTCGGCTCCATGTTCGACTGGGCAGCCGAGCGACCGGCGACCGGCGCGTTCGTCGAAGCGATCGCACGCCCGGACAGCAGCGCCGTCTACATCGCCGTGCCGGACTCGTTAGGCCAATTCGTGCTCGGCCCATTCGGCCCGGGACGCTACACCCTGCGCGGCTTCATCGACCGCAACGCGAATCGCGCCCTCGATCCCGGCGAAGCCTGGGACAGCTCGACGGTAATCATCACGTCGAGCCGACCGGTAGTGGAACTGCTCGCGATCCAGCGCGACACGAACCCGCCGCGGATGACCGCCCTCGCGCGCGAGGACAGCACGACATTGCGCGCGACCTTCGATCGCCCCATCGACCCGACGCAGGAGCTCTCGACAGGGCTCTTCCGTCTGCAGCGCGCCGACTCCACTGAGGTCCCCCTCGCGCTCGTACTCGGCGCGCACGCGGCGGCCGACAGCGCGGCACGCCGTGACTCGACGCGACGCGACAGCACCGCGCGACGTGACACCACCGCGCGGCGCGACACGACGGCAGCGGCGCCTCCCGCGGCGAACCCGAGCGCACCCACGTCGATCGTGCCCGTGCCGACACCGCGACCCACTGCCCCGAGAGTGACCGGGAGACCGTCGACGATCGCGCCGCCACCGCCCCGCCCGTCGCGGCCCGCACCCGAGACATCGGTGCTGCTCAAGCTCGCCGCGCCGGCGGTGCTGGATACCGGAGCGACGTATCGCCTAACGGTGCGCGGCGTCCGCGGCATCATGGGGAGATCAGCCACGAGCGCACGGACGGTGACGATACCGAAGCCGCCACCACCGTCACGGACGGATTCCGTCCGCCGACGTCCGCTCACCCGGCAGGACTCGATCCGTCTGCGCGATTCGACACGAACGCCTCCGCGGCCACCGGTGGGCCGATGATTCGCAACGGCTCCGCGGCTCCGAACCAAGTCGATCGTCGACGCGCGTTGCCGAGCGTGAACGCGCTGCTCGAATTGCGGGGTGTGGAGTCCCTTCTCGAACGCGCGCCAAGAGCTGCGGTCGTCGATGCCGTACGCACCGCGCTCGACTCGGCACGCTCAGGTGCGCTGGTGCCCAGCGACGATGATGGCTGGGTTGCGGCAATCGAGCAGTCGCTCGCGCGGGCCGTGCAGCCCTCGCTGCGACCGCTGATCAATGCGACCGGTGTCGTCTTGCACACGAACCTCGGGCGCGCGCCGCTCGCGCCGGCGGCAATCGAGGCCATGACGCGCATCGCCGGCGGCTACTCGAACCTCGAGTATGACATCGACGCAGGAAAGCGCGGTTCTCGTTATGCACACTGCGCGTCGCTGCTGCGTGAGCTCACGGGTGCTGAGGATGCGCTCGTCGTCAACAACTGCGCGGCGGCGCTCGTTCTCGCTCTCAACACGGTGGCCAATGGCCGCGGCGCGATCATCTCCCGCGGCGAGCTCGTGGAGATCGGCGGCAGCTTTCGGATTCCCGACATCATGGAGCGCAGCGGCGCGCGACTGATCGAGGTGGGGACGACCAACAGGACGCACCTCGAGGACTACGAGCGCGCTCTGGCAGACGCGACGACAGCCGGCGCCGTGATGAAGGTGCACCGGAGCAACTTCACCATCGAGGGGTTCGTTGCCGAAGCGAGCGTCGCGGCGCTGCGCCCCATCGCGGAGAAGGCGGGCGTTCCGATCATTCACGATCTCGGCAGCGGACTGCTCATCCCGCTCGACGCACTCGGTCTCACCGGTGAGCCGACAGCGCGTGACGCGCTCCGCGACGGCGCGACGATCGTGACGATGAGCGGCGACAAGCTGCTCGGCGGACCGCAGGCGGGGATCATCGTGGGCGAGCGAACGACGATCGCCGCGCTGCGCGCGAATCCCCTCGCTCGCTCCTATCGCGTCGACAAGCTCACGCTTGCGGCGCTCGAAGCGACGCTCGCGCTGTATCGCGATCCGGAGCGTGCGCTCCGCGAGATTCCCATTCTCGCGATGCTCGGCACTTCGGTCGAGGCGCTGCGCCAGCGGGCAGGGCGCCTGCGAGACGCGGTCGGACCGCTGGCTTCGCGTTCCGACATCGTCGAGAGCGAGGCCAGCGTCGGTGGAGGCGCATTCCCTTCAGCGCGCATCCCGTCGATCGCGCTCGCCTTCGACAAGAACGCGGCGGAGCTCGAGGGGCGATTGCGACTCGGCGAACCGGCGGTGATCGGCCGCGTCGCTGATGAGAAGTTGCTCATCGACCTCCGCACAGTCGGTGTCGGCGACGACGCGGCGCTTGCCCTGGCCCTCGGCGCCGCGCTCCACGGCGCGCCGTGACCGACGCCGGAACGCGCGGCGCGGTGTTTCTCGATCGCGACGGCACCATCATCGACGACGCGCACTACATCGCCAAACCCGAGCTCGTCCGCCTGCGCCCCGGCGCCGCCGACGCGATCGCCGCGCTCAACCGAGCCGCGATTCCCGTCATTGTCGTCACAAACCAGTCGGGAATGGCGCGCGGCCTCATCAGCGACCGCGACTACCGGCGCGTGGAGGCACGTCTCGCCGAGCTGCTCGCGAGCGAAGGCGCGCGAATCGACTCGACGTATGTGTGCCCGCATCACCCGGAGTTCGATCGCGCCTGCGATTGTCGGAAGCCGGGCACCCTGCTGTTCCGCCGCGCCGCCGAGGACCACCATCTCGATCTCACGAGATCCAGCTACATCGGCGATCGGTGGCGCGACGTTCAGCCCGGGATCGTTCTTGGAGGAAGACCCATTCTTATCATGGACGAGTCGACGGAGCCTGCCGAGCGCACGCGCGCGGAGGAGGCGGGCGTCGAGATGGTGGGCTCGCTTCGGGAGGCCGTCGCGCGTTTGCTCGACGGCGCGGGCAAGGATCGAGGTGGGCCCTAGCCATCGCGCTGGCGCGGTACCTACTTTCCGCGCCAGATGACACGAACGCGCATCGCCGTCCTCGCCTCGGGCGGTGGAACGAACCTTCAGGCGATTCTCGATCATCTCGGTCGACTTGGCGATCGGCGGTGCGGCGAGGTCGTGCTCGTCGCCAGCGATCGTGCCGATGCTGGCGCACTGACGCGAGCGAGCATGCGCGGCATCGCCACGGCAACGCTCGCGACGCCGCGGCGCGCTGAGGGCGCGGTGCTCGGGCCCCTCCTCGAGGGCCATGGGGTCGAGCTCGTCGTCCTCGCCGGCTATCTCCGTCGGGTGCCGGATGAGGTTGTACGTCGTTATGCGGACCGGATGATCAACGTCCATCCAGCGCTGCTGCCGGCGTTCGGTGGCGCGGGCATGTACGGCATGCGCGTCCACGAAGCTGTTCTCGCCTCGGGCGCCACGGTTACCGGGGTCACAGCGCATTTCGTCGACGAGGAATACGATCGCGGGCCGATCATCGCGCAGTGGCCCGTTCCCGTGCTCACCGGCGACGACGGCGCCACACTCGCCGCGCGCGTGCTGCGCGTGGAGCACGTGCTCTATCCGCGGGTCGTTGATGCCGTGGCGGGCGGACGGCTGACCCTCGCGGCCTGTCGCGGGGGCCGTCGGCTCGCGGCCGCGGCAGATGTCGAGTTTACCATGCTCTCACGAAAGGATGATTGCCTTGCCGAAGCCATCGATCGCGCGCTGGATTGCTGACTCCGCATTCGTGCGGCTCGTTGCCCTGACCGCGGTGCTCGCCGTGCCGCGGGCGGCGCACGCGCAGGACACGCTCACGTACGCGCGCGCCCTCACGACGTGGATCGCGCTGCCGGCGACGCCCGGCTACGAGGACGAGGCGACGTCGCGGATCAACTCGGCGACGCGCGGCTTCACCCGCGACGCCCAGGGCAATCTCGTTAGGCGGCTCGGCTCGGGGACGCCGCGGCGGGTGCTCGCGTGCGGCATCGACGAGGTGGGATACGCCGTGAGCGAGATCACCGACGACGGCTATCTCCGCGTGCACGCGGCGGGCAACGGTCGCCAGCATGCACTCTGGGATCAGTTTCACGAAGGGCAGCGTGTCTACATCGTCGGCCACGCCGGCGACGCCACCCGGTTCATTCCTGGCGTCTTCGCGGTGCGCAGCACGCACCTCTGGCGGCGTCGACCAACGGACGAGGCGCCCGCCACAGCGGACAGCCTCTGGGTCGACATCGGCGCCCACTCACAAGCCGACGTCGCGCGACTGGGCGTGAGGCTGCTCGATCCAGTGCATCGCGAGTGGCCCGCGTGGACGTTCGCGAACGAGGTCTCCGGCCCGGCGGCGGGCAATCGCGCGTCGTGCGCGGCGATCGTCGCCGCGAGCCAGGGCACGGCGCCGCAGTCGGGGGAGACGATCTTCGTCGTGAGCGTGCAGAGCCGGTTCAACTTCGCTGGGCTGAGCGCCGTGCTCGCGCGGCTCGGACCCGTAGATTCGCTCATCGTGCTCGACGACGCTCTCGCGCGCACGGGGACGATGCTCGCCGGCCCGCGCGCGAGCCCGTGGAGCGCGCTCTCACGCGTGCAGGTCACGACCTCCCTCGCCGCCGCTCCGCGCACGCGCTGGACGGGAACGCTCGTCGAGACGATCAGCGAGAGCGACCTCCGCGATCTTTTCGCGACCGTAGCGCGGCTCGCTGGCGTGGCGGGGACACCAGCGCCGATTCCGCTCGCGCGCCACTGGGCGCCGCCGCCGACATCCGTGCTGCGCGACACGCTCTCTCGTTATGCTGATCTCCTCAGCCGATTGACGGACGTGTACAGCGTCTCCGGTCACGAGGCGCCGATGCGCGATGCCGTGAAGGAAGCGCTCCCGGCATGGGCGCGCGATTCGGTCGTGACCGACAGCGCGGGCAACCTCGTCCTCGCGATGGGACCGGATCAAGACACAATCGCGTTCGTCGCGCATATGGACGAAATCGGATTCGAGGTGTCGCGCATCGCGCACGACGGCACGGTGTCGCTGCGAACGCGGGGCGGCTTCTACAACTCCCTCTGGGAGGGGCAGACGGCGCTCCTGCATCGGAACGACGACCACATCCCGTCGCGGGATGCGCGCTCGTGCGGAGCCGCGCGCGAGGGGCCACTGCGTGGCGTGTTCGTCCCGCGCGACAGTGCGACCCGCAAGCAGCCGACGCAGCTCACGGCGTGGTTCGGCCTCGATTCCGCCGCGCTCGTCGCCGCCGGCGTGGGCGTAGGCTCCTCCGTCACGAGCTACAAGTGCTCGGCACGACTCGCGACCACGCGCTTCACTGCACGCTCCATCGACGATCGTACCGGCAGCACGGCGCTCATTCTGGCTCTCGAATCGATCGATCGCGCCAAGCTGGACCACCGCGTGATCTTCGCCTGGTCCGTGCGCGAGGAAACGGGGCTCGAGGGCGCGAAAGCCCTCGCGGACCGACTCGGGCCCAACGTGAGCCGCGTCTACGCCATCGACACCTTCGTCTCCAGCGACTCGCCGCTCGAGAGCCCGCGTTTCGCAAACGCTAAACTCGGGGACGGCGTCGTCTCCCGCGCGCTCGACAACTCGAGCGTGACGCCAGCCGACGAGGTCGATCGCCTGACGAAGCTCGCGCGCGCCGCCCGCATTCCGCTCCAGGTGGGAACGACCAACGGCGGCAACGACGGCTCCGAGCTCACCCGCTACGGTGCCACCGACGTCGCTATTGGATGGCCGTCACGCTACAGCCATTCGCCAGTTGAGCTGCTCGACCTCCGCGACGTTCGTTCGCTGTCACGGATCATCGCCGCACTCGCGATGAGCGGAGCCCGCTGATGCGTGCCCTCCTCTCCGTCTCCGACAAGACAGGGGTTGTCGAGCTGGCGCGCGGACTGACGCAGCTCGGTTGGGAGATTGTCTCCACGGGCGGCACGTCGCGCGCGCTGCGCGACGCCGGTCTCTCGCCGCGCGATGTCAGCGACGTGACCGGGTTCGCCGAGATGCTGGATGGACGCGTGAAGACGCTGCATCCCGCGGTGCACGGCGCGCTCCTCGCGCGTCGCGATCATCCCGAGCACATGGAGGCGCTGGCCGAGCAGAAGATCGTCCCGATCGATCTCGTCGCCGTGAATCTCTATCCGTTCCGCGCCACCGCGGCGCGCAGCGGCGTTTCGCCAGCCGACGTCATCGAGCAGATCGACATCGGCGGGCCGAGCATGCTGCGTTCGGCGGCGAAGAACTTCGACGCCGTGACGGTGATCGTCGAGCCGCGCGACTATGGCCGTGTGCTCGCGGCGCTCCAGGCCGGCGACGACGATCTCGACCTGCGCCGCACACTCGCCGAGAAAGCGTTCGCGCACACGGCAGCGTACGACGCGGCGATCGCCTCGTGGTTCGCGCAGCAGCGGGACGAAAAATTCCCGGAGACGGTGACGCTCTCGACAACGCGACAGCAGAAGCTGCGTTATGGCGAGAATCCGGACCAGGCGGCGGCTTTCTACGTTGACTTTCCTGGTGCGGGGCTCTCCTCACTCGTGCAGCGCGGCGGAAAGGAGCTCTCGTTCAACAATCTGCTCGACCTCGAGGGCGCGCTCCACACGGTCGATCCGTACACGAGCGAGAACGCCTGCGCGATCATCAAACACACGACGCCGTGCGGTCTCGCGGTGGGCACGAGCGCGATCGACGCCTATCGCAAAGCCCTCGCGTGCGATCCTGTCTCGGCGTTCGGTTCGGTGATCGCGTTCACCCTTCCGGTCGACGCGGCAACCGCCGACGCGGTCTCGAGTCTCTTCATCGAGGTGATCGTCTCGCCGTCGTTCACCGACGAAGCGGTTGAGATTCTCGGGCGAAAGAAGAATCTTCGCGTGCTCGAGGGCCGCGCGACATGGACGCCGAACAGCCTCGACTACAAGCGCGTACGCGGCGGCGTGCTGGTGCAGGAGCGGCCGCGCACCGTCATCGACGATGAAGGGTGGAAGGTGATGACGACGCGCGAGCCGAGCGCGGAGGAGCGTCGCGATCTGTTGTTCGTCTGGCGTGCGGTAGCGGCGGTGAAATCGAACGCGATCGTGCTTGCGCGCGACGGCGCGACGATCGGCATCGGCGCGGGCCAGATGTCGCGCGTCGACGCGGCGTTCCTCGCCGTCCACAAAGCGCAGCAGCAGGGGCACGAGACCAAAGGCGCCGTGCTCGGCTCCGACGCGTATTTCCCCTTCCGTGACGGTATCGATCAGGCAGCGGACGCGGGCGTCACGGCGATCGTCCAGCCGGGCGGATCCATTCGCGACGCCGAAGTCATCGCCGCCGCCAACGACCGCGGCATCGCGATGATTTTTACCGGCAAGCGACAGTTCCGTCATTAAAGGCAGCTATCAGTCCATAGTCCATAGTTATCAGGGACTAAGGAAAGCGGGCGCGCTGCGCGCGCGCGCTTCCTTGTCAGGTCGCCTCTCTTCGCGCAGTTGCCGTACGGTCTGACACTTCCCTGACCGCACTCACTGTACTATCCCCGCCTCCCCACTCATCTTTCAGCGTCCCACCACCCCTAGTCCGCCATGCGTGCGGGCGTGTTGTGTGAGTGCGTAACCAATCCCAAATGGCGACCTCGACCATCGCGCAACGTACGGCCCGCACCGAGGGCCGTGAACCTTCGCTGGACCTCGACTATCGACCGTCGTATCTGGCCGCCGGTATCGTCACGTTCGGCGTTTTCCTGATGTACCTCCTCACCCTCGCGCCGTCGACGGCGATGTGGGATACGAGCGAGTACATGGCGGCGGCCTACACGCTTGGCTTGCCGCACCCGCCGGGCAACCCGCTGTTCGTCCTCCTCGGCCGCGTCTTCTCCATCATTCCGCTCTTCGGGCCTAACGTCGCGACGCGTATCAACGTGCTCGCCGCGCTGTGCAGCGCCGTCTCGGCTGGCATGTGGTTCCTGATCACCGAGCGCGTCCTCGTCGGCTGGTTCCCGCAGCGCTGGCAGCGCATCATCGGTGGCGTGCTCGCCGCGGTCATCGGCGCCACTGCGTTCACCGTCTGGAATCAGTCGGTGGTGAACGAAAAGGTGTACACGGTGTCGCTCGTCGGCATCGCGATCATCTCGTGGCTCATGATTCGATGGTCCGACGATCCGGACGGTCGCAAGGCGGATCGCATCCTCGTGCTCGTCGCGTACCTCCTCGGCATCGGCTATGCGAACCACATGGGTGGCATGCTCGCGGCGCCCGCCGCGGCGCTCGCGGTGGTGGTACGCCGTCCGCGGACGATTCTGCGCTGGCGTGTCGTCCTCGCGTGCATCGGCGCGCTGATCTTCGGCATCACGCCGTTCGCGATCCAGCCCATTCGCGCCGCATGGAATCCGCCTATCAACGAGGGTGACCCAACCGCCTGCCGCGCCGGGCTCAAGTTCTCCTGCACGTTCTCGAGCGAGACCTACCGCGCGTTCAAGTACAACTTCAACCGCGAACAGTACGGCAAGCCCGAGGTCACCGATCGGCAGGCGCCATTCACGGCGCAGGTCGACATGTGGTGGTTCTACTTCAAGTGGCAGTGGCTGCGCGATCCGCAGCTTCAGCATCAGGTCGCCCAGGGCGTGCTCGGCGGACTCTTTCTCGTGCTGGGCCTGTTTGGCGGCTGGGTTCATTATCAGCGCGACCGGCGGAGCTTCTGGTACTTCGGTACCTACATGTTCACCGTGACGCTGTTGCTCATCTACTACCTGAACTTCAAGTACGGGTCGTCGCAGTCGCCGGAGCTCGGGGACAGCGTGCCGCGCGAGGTGCGCGATCGAGACTATTTCTTCCTCTGGAGCTTCTCCGCATGGGGAGTCTGGGCCTCGTTAGGCCTGATGTACATCTGGGAGAACCTCGCGGCGCTCTTCGGCACCGTCGAGACGCGTTACGCGCGCGAGACTGTCGTACTGCCGAGCCGTGACAGTTTGCTCAAGACGACACCGATCCTGCTCCTCGCCGGGATTCCGCTGTTCACGAACCTGCACACGGCGCCGCGGCGGGGGCAGACGTACACCCGCGACTTCGCGCACGACCTCCTCGATTCGGTCGAGCCGTACGGCGTGCTCGTGACCGTCGGCGACAATGACACCTTCCCACTCTGGTACGCGCAGGAGGTGGAAGGCATTCGCAAGGACGTCGTCGTCGCCAACACCTCGCTGCTCAACACGGACTGGTACACGCGTCAGATCATCCGGCGTCCTGTCTTCACCTACGACGCGGCGAAGGGACCGGCCGTCTACCGTAACCAGCAGTGGGCGAAGCCGGCCGGCCCACCGCTCAAGATGACGCTCGACGAGGCCGATTCGGTTCCGCCCTACTGGCAGATCGACAAGGCAATGGTGTTCAAGGCGGGATGTCACCCGGAGCCTAACGCGGCGTGCGACATCAACGCTGTGATTCCGCCGCATCTCCTGCAGCGCGCCGATCTCTTCGTTCTCCGGATGATCCAGGATTCCTATCCGGCGCGTCCGATCTACTTCAGTCGCACTTCCGGTGGCTACGCGCGAGAGCTCGGGCTCGGCGAGCACGTGCTGACCCAGGGTCTCGCCGCGAAGGTTTTCATCGCCCCTAAGGCGTCGACGCGGGACACGATGAACGTCGCCGGCGACGGCTGGATGGACGTGAAGCGTACGACCGACCTTTGGAACAACGACTTCGTGGGGCCGAAGTCCGTCATTCGCACCAACGACTGGATCGATCAGCCGTCGGTCGGCATCCCGTACCTGTACGTGGCGACGGGCCTCGAGCTCTCGGAAGCGCTGCGCTCGCGCGGCGACAACGCCATGGCCAATGAGGTGTGGACGACAGCCAAGCAGGTCGCGAAGGCCGTGCATCTCGAGCGGATCATCGGTGACCAGCCCCCAGGTGCGGAGCAGCCTTCGCTCGTGCCGAGCGAGTCGGCCGAGGGCGTGCAGCTTCCGGTGAAGCCGCCGCCGGCGGCGAAGGCGCAGGATCAAGCGAAGCCGAAGGCGACCAAGAAGTAGTCTCAGGGAGCGGTCGGGAACTCATCGCAATCAGCGGTTGTTCTAGTCGGCATCATGTCACCATTGGATCGCTTCCGGTGCGAGGAAGTCTTTCGCCGGATGGACGAGTACCTCGATCGCGAGCTGGCGCCTCACGAGGCCACGCTTGTGCGCGAGCACCTCGAGACGTGCGCCGCGTGCGCGAGCGAATACACGTTCGAGGCAAACGTGCTGCTCACGGTGAAGGCGAAGCTGCGGCGGGTCGTCATCCCCTCTGAGCTCCGCGCGCAGATCGAGCGGAGCCTGAGTCGCGACACGCCGCCGTGAGGCGGTGGTTCACCCGATATTCGCTCGACAGCAGCGGCCCGCGCCCGATCCGGCGCGGGCCGCTTCGTTTCCATTCATGAGCAGATGTGAAATCGCCGGGAACTCTTTTCCTGGTGCTCTCGTTCTCCTGCGGCAAGTACGCACAAGCTCAGGACACTCGAACCAAGAGGGCACCATGCGCACACCCTGGTCAGCACTCCTCCTCGCTGTCGCCGCCGTCGCCTGCACCGACCGGACCATCTCCGCTCCCACTCCCTTCGTCACGCAACTCACGGCCGACAGACTCGGCGCACCTAACGATGATGACGACCGCGGGATCGTCGGCGGCGTCTTCACCGAGACCGACGACGCGACCGGCAACGCGGTGGTGGCCTTCGCCCGGCGCGCGGACGGAACCCTCCGCTACATCGCCAACTACCCCACTGGCGGCCAGGGTCTCGGCGGCGCCAACGTCGTCGATCCGCTGCAGTCCCAGTACGCCGTCGCTCTCACGCCCGATCACCAGTACCTCTACGCCGTCAACGCGGCGACCAACAGCGTCGCGGCGTTCGCCGTCAAGCACAACGGGCTCGAGCCGCTCGGCACGTACGCATCGAACGGGGCGACACCGGTGAGTCTCGCCGCGACCGATCGCGTTTTGTATGTGCTCAACAAAGGCAGCAATACCGTCACCGGGTTCCGCATCGAGCGCGGCCACCTCGTGCCGCAGTCGCGCTGGACGCGATCACTCAGCCCGAACGCGAGCGGCGCCGCCGCCATTCGCTTCGACAACCATGCACACCTTCTGGCGGTGACGGAGCGCGTATCGAACTCGATTGACGTCTTCACGGTGCGCGATGGACAACTCTCGACGACATCCGTCCTCACGCAATCCGCGGGCGCTGTGCCCTTCGGCTTCGACTGGACGCCGCGCCATCAGCTTGTCGCGTCCGAAGCCGGATCGGGAAGCGCGTCGTCCTACTCGGCGTTCCGAAACGGGTCGCTGTCCGTCCGTAGCGCCGCCGTCAGCACGCAGCAACGCGCGCCCTGTTGGCTGATCTCGACGCACGACGGTCGCTTCGTGTACACCGCCAACGCCGGCAGCAACAGTGTCACCGGCTTCGCCGTCTCCCCCGGCGGCACCCTCACAATCCTCACGCCCTCCGGCATGACTGGTGTACTTGGCGCCGGCGCGACGCCGCTCGACCTCGACGTCAGCCAGGACAGCAAGTTCCTCTACGTGCTCAAGGCAGGGGCCAACTCCATCGGCGCCTTCGCAGTGAGCCGCGACGGGTCACTGACAAATCTCCCTGACGGTGTCGGCGGGCTTTCCGCTCGTGCCGGTCAGATGGGGATTGCGGCGTATTAGTCCGTGAGCCGTGGACGGTGAACGGTGGACCGTGGTCGGTTCACCGTCCACCGTCCACCGTCCACCGTCCACCCTCGGGAACTATCTTCCCTTCGCCCTCGTTCTCCTGCCTGTCGCTTTCCCTACAGGAACGATGACTCTCACGAAGCGCACGCATTGGGTCGTCCGCGTCACGCACTGGGTGAACGTCGTCGCGCTGCCCCTCATGGT
>JAJKIR010000184.1 GCA_021154325.1 Gemmatimonas sp. | reverse complement strand
GGCGCCGAGCTCGCGCGCGACGACGACGTCCCGTCGCATGACGTCGCGCTCCGATTCCGAGTAGACGAAGCCGCCGCCACGAGGGCGAATCATCACGAAGACCGGGATCGACACGGCCTCCTTGCACGCGGCAATCATCCCCGCGCTCGGTGTCGTTCCACCGTCGAACAGTGCGTCGCAGAGCTCCACCCGGCGCGCGCCGCCGTGCTCGGCCGCGATTGCCGACGCGACGGAGTCGACACACGCCTCGACCAGGATCGTATGGTCAGTCGTCACGAATCGTTAGGCAGCTGTGTCCGGCTCCATCATTCGACCCCAGTGCAATACTCGGCGAGCCCGCAGCGTGATCCAACGATTTGGCTCGCCGACGTCGCCAGCGATGTCGGGGTACAACGTGTCGCGATGGCGCACGTCGAGTAGCCAGCGACCGTCGCTCTGACGCCGCTCGCGCACGACGGCCATGGCCTCTTCGAGTCGCGAGTCCAGCGACGCACCGGCAGCGCGGAGGTAGTCGAGCGCCCGCAACACGTCGTAGTGCCAGAGCGGCGGAAACGCAAACCGCGTCCACGTCTCATCGATCATCTCGCCCGTGGACAACCTTCGAAGGAGACGCCGCTCGACGAGATACTCCTCTCCGCGCCGGCGCGCGTGCGTCACCGTCGCGGTAGCACCGAACGCCTGCTCGAACGCGAGCAGCCCCTCGAGCACACAGAGGGTAGAGTGGAACGACGAACGCACCGAGCCTCGCTCGGCCTCGCAATTCCAGCCGCCATCGGCGAGCTGCTCGCTCAACAATCGGTCGACGAGGCGGTCGCTACGAACGTGGAAGTAGGCGCCGAGGGCGACGACCCGACCGTTGATGCACGGTTCGACCTCACCCTCGAAGAACGGTGAGTCTCCGAAATGGGGTCCCCACGTGACGCGCTCGCGGACGAGAGCGATCGCCTTCTGCGCCCGAGCGTTCGTTGGGTCGACGCCGAGATCGCGCAGGAACACGAGCGTGTACATGTTCGACCACCAGAATGGGGTGGCGCGACCATCGCCCCATTGGCCGTCGGACCGCTGTTGATCGAGCAGCCGCGCGCCCCAGCCCTCCGTCGCGACGCGCGTCCGCTCCGCGCTCACAGCGTCAGCCGAGGCGTCCTTGAGATCGCACATCACCTGCCAGCGAATCGACGGGTCGCTCTCCAGGAGCCAGTCGATGACTGCATCGCCAGAAGCTGAAGGGCGGCTTTCGCGGTATGAGAGCGTCATTCGGTCGCAGGTTTCCGGATTCCTGGGGCCGGAAATTACCGGTACTCGCCGTTTGCCGCTCCTCAGGTAGCGAGCTGGACAACTCGGCACGAGAATCGCACCTTCGACGCGCAAACCGTCACCGACGCACGCCCGAATGCGCTTTCGCCGATCACTCATCGCTGCTCTCACGCTGCCCGGTAGCCTGCTCGCGCAGCTGCCGAATCGCGGTCGACTCCTGTCTACGCCAGGCGCCGCGGCACTCGGTCAGCCCGCAGCGGTCTCGATTGGCGTCTCATCGGTCAACGACGATGGCGGCAGTCTCTTTCTCGCCGACCTTGCCCTCGGCCCCGGTGCGCTGCGTGTCCTCGCGTCGCATCACGAGCGCTTCGCGAGCTACGGCTTCGGCTACGCCGCGCCGCTCGCGGCCCACGAGCTCGGCCAATCGCTGGCCGCCACTCTCGGCGGCGAGATCTCGTTAGGCTATTATGGGACTCGGTTCCCCAAGAACGACCTCGTCGTAGGCAACGGGACGAGTCTGAACGCGCATCTCGCACTGCCGCTCTCAGTGCGTGTCGGTCTGCGCGACTGGCTTTCCGCGACGCCGTATGTGGCGCCCTATCTCGAGGCCGGAGCCGCGCCGAGCGGATACTGGATGCCGATCCCGTGCAGCATGTTCACCGCGTGCGAGAAGTATGTCTTCAGTGACCATTATCGCACGGAAGCCGCGGGTGCCGCTCTGGGAATGCGCTTGACGATGTGGCGCCTCGGACTGGATGCCGCCTACGGCGACGCGCTGCGCTTCACCAGCCGACGTCCCGCTTCGTTCGCGGTGTCGGTGCGGTTCTGACCGGCTACCAGCGAACCCGAACCTTGAGGAGCTTCGCGATCCCCTCGGGAGGGACTGCCTTGGAGAAGTGGAAGCCCTGCGCGAACTCGCAACCCATGTCACGAAGGAGCCGCAGCTGCTCTTCGGTTTCGACACCCTCGGCGATCGGGATGAAGCCGAGGCTGCGCACGAGCCCGACGATCGTCTTCACGAGCTTGAGCGGCCGGTCGCCGGCATGGAGGTGGCCGATGAAGCTCCGATCGATCTTGATGCCGTCGATCGCGAGGCGATCGAGGTAGCCTAACGAGGAGTGGCCGCTCCCGAAATCGTCCATGAATACCCGGACGCCGAGCGCATGCAGCTCCGTGAGCGTGCGGAGCGACGCGTCGAGGTTCTCGACGAGGAGATTCTCCGTCACCTCCAGCGCCAGCCGCTGGGGCTCGAAGCGGAGCGCCTGGAGCACTTCCGCGACCTGACGCACGAGACCGCCCTCCGCGAGCTGCCGCACGGAGAGGTTCACCCAGACTGATTGCGGTGCGTCGTCGCCGTGTTCGCGGCGCCACACCTGACACTGGCGGCACGCCTGCTCGAGCACCCACCGGCTGATGTCGCTGATGAGCCCCGTCTCCTCGGCGACGTGGATGAACTCACCGGGGGGCACGAGCCCGCGCTCCGGATGCTGCCAGCGGAGGAGCGCCTCGACGGCCACGATCCGCCCGCTGTCGAGAGAGACGACGGGTTGATAGTAAACTCTAAACTGGTCGCGCTCGAGCGCGCGGCGGAGGTCTGTCTCGAGACGAAGCCGCCGCACCGCGACTTCGTGCATGCGCGGATCGAACACCTGGAACCGCGCCCGTCCCTGCTCCTTCGCGCGATAGAGAGCGAGATCGGCGCTCCGGAGGAGATGCTGCGGGTGGTCGTCTGCCTCGCCGTGAACGGCAATCCCGATACTCACCGACGTATACGCCTCGTCATCGCCGACGCGGATCGGCGCCTGGAGCGACGCCTGCAATCGTTCGGCGACGCGCGCGGCGTCGCTCGGGTCGCGGATGTTCTCGAGAAGCAGCGCGAACTCGTCGCCGCCGAGCCGGGCGAGCATGTCCAGCGATCGCAGGCAGCCCGTGAGCCGACGCGACACCTCGAGCAGGAGCTCGTCACCGGCAACGTGGCCGAAGCTGTCGTTGATCGCCTTGAAGTTGTCGAGATCGAGAAAGAGCACCCCGAAGCACTCGTCGGGATTGCGGCGCGCGCGCTCGACGGCGATCCGAACTCGCTCGATGAAGAACGCGCGGTTCGGAAGACCGGTGAGCCGATCGTGCAACGCGTCGTGTCGCAGCTGCTGCTCGATCCGCTCGGCGTCCGCGGTACGCCGCTGCAGCTCGATCTCCGTCAGCGCCGAGACGGCGATCCCGCGGAAGAGCCGGACTTCCTCTTTCGTCCAGTCACGCGGCGATTCGTCGACGGCGCAGAAGATGGCAGTGGCTTCACCGTCTGCCGAGACGAGACGCATGCCGAGGAAGCCTGCGACGCCAAAGTCGCGCGCGGTCGTGGCGACGCCGGGCGAGCTGTCGGCACGGGCGTCTCGAAGCGCGGTCGGCTTCTCGGACATGAGGATGCGGCCCGAGAGGCCGGAGCGAAACAGCGTACCCGGATCGTGCGAGAGCCAGCGCGGAATAGCCGGACCGCCAGCGAAGCAGCGCCGATCGCTCCCGAGCAGCGCGACGAACGCCGTCGGAACGTGAAGGACCTCCGCGGCCAAACCCGTAACGCGCTCGAGTGCGGCCGCGAGGGCGCCGTCGAGCGTCGGTATGGCGCGCCCCTCGCTCGGCAATGCGAATGGCGCGAGCGTGGGGGCGTCGACCACGGGTTCGCGGTTCATCCCTAGCAGGACTGGCGCCCATAGGGATTCGTAACGCTCGGCGCGTTCGGAGGTTGCTGCGTGCAGACGCCGACGATTAGATTGCGCGTTCGGCCGGCTGGGCCGAGCCAACATTCGCGTGACCCTCCGCGGTCGTGCGCTGGGAGAGGTGGCCGAGAGGCTTAAGGCACCGGTTTGCTAAACCGGCATACGGGGAAACTCGTATCGAGGGTTCGAATCCCTCCTTCTCCGTGAAAAAGCCCCGCTTCGCGGGGCTTTTTTCACGGAGAAGGAGAATCGCTTCTCGCTGACGCTCGAAGCAAGCTTATTTGGAGTCGCGCGCGCTGATCGCGCGCGCTCCCTGCTCCTCTCACCGTTGTCATCCCGAGCGCAGCGCTTGCCCTGAGGAGCGCAAGCGACGAATGGGAGGGATCTGCACCTCATCCGATCGACGCTGCGTTCCGAACTACCTGATAGCTATGGACTGATAGCTATGGACTGAATTATGGACTCAAGAAACCGACTCCGATTCGCACCTTCCCCGACCGGCTATCTGCATGTCGGTGGCGCGCGCACAGCACTCTTCAATTGGCTGTTCGTCAAGCATTACGGCGGTCAGTTCCTGCTCCGCGTCGAGGATACCGATCGCGCGCGGAGCACCGAAGCGAGCACGCGCGCGATCTTCGAAGGGCTCGAGTGGCTCGGCCTAACGTGGGACGAGGAGGTCGTGTATCAGGGCGCGAATCTCGAGCGGCATCGCGCCGATGCGGCGCGGCTTCTCGAGCGTGGCGCTGCCTATCGATGCTTCTGCACGCCTGACGAGATCGACGCGCGGCGCAAGGAGGCCGAAGCGGCTGGTGACGCGTTCAAGTACGATCGTCGCTGCGACCGGCTGACCGCCGACGAGGTGGCGCGCCGTGTCTCCGCCGGCATGCCGCACGTCCTGCGCTTTCGCGTTCCCGAAGGTGAGACATCGTGGGATGATCTCGTTCACGGTGTGATCACGTTTCCGAACAAGGACATCGAGGATTTCGTCGTCCTGCGCTCGGACGCGACGCCGATCTACAACATGGCCGTCGTCTCCGACGACATCGCGATGCGCATCACTCTCGTTATGCGCGGCGACGATCACATCTCGAACACGCCGAAGCAGATCATGCTGTACGAGGCGCTCGAGGCGCCGCTACCGCGCTTCGCGCACCTGCCGATGATTCACGGGCTCGACGGCAAGAAGCTCAGCAAGCGTCATGGCGCCACGGCCGTTGGTGATTACCGGCACATGGGCATCCTGCCGCAAGCGATGCTGAACTTTCTCGCGCTCCTCGGCTGGTCGCCCGGGAACGACATCGAGGTAATGACGGTTCCTGAGATGATCGATCTGTTTACGGTCGAAGGGCTTTCAAAGAAGGCGGCGATCTTCGATCCGAAGAAGCTCGAGTGGATGAATGGACAGCATCTCAGCCTGCTCACCAGCAAGTCGCTCGCGCCGCTCGTCACCGATGCACTGGTCGAGGCTGGTGCGGCAACTCGTGAGGAGTTGGAAGATAGAAACGCATGGCTGATCTCGCTCATCGACCTCCTGAAGGTGCGGTCGCGTACCATCGACGACATTGTACGTCAGGCAATGCCTTACCTGTCGGAGCACGTGACTTACGACGCGGAGGCGGTTGCTAAGCAGTGGAAGGATCGCGCGGCGACGGTCGAGCTATTGTCGAGCGTGCGCAACACCCTCTCTGCGGTAAACAGATGGGAGCCGCAGCAAATCGAAGATGCGTTGCGAAGTGATGCGGAGCGACGTGGCGTCGGCGCGGGAAAGTTGTTTCAACCATTGCGAGTTGCGCTCACGGGGCTCACAGTGAGCGCTGGGATCTTCGATGTGCTCGTTCTGCTCGGTCGCGATCGATCGCTGGCACGAATTGACGACGCGATGAATTACCTGCGCGAGGGCATGGCACTGGGTGCGTAACGATGGTCGCATGGCGTTGACCCTCGCTCGCACGCTAGCGTACATTGCACGCCGCAAGAGGCACCATTTTCCCCGTGGGGGAAATCACTTTTTCGCAGAGTGCGGCTCATGACGGAGCCACTCACCCAACTCGAACGCCGCGTCTATCACTACATGATAGACTTTCTCGCTGAGAATACTTATCAGCCGAGCATTCGAGAGATCGCCAAGCGATTCCGAATCAAGTCGACGAAGACTGTTTCGGATTTACTGCATTCTCTGGAGAGCAAAGGCTACATCCAGAGAGACGAGTCGCGCTCGCGCGGCGTGCGGCTACTCGGCTTCGCAGCCGCTGGCCATACGCAGCCCGTTCCATTTTATGGAAAGATTCACGCGGGCGAGCCGTCGCTGCTTCCCGAGCATCGTCAGTATTTCATTACCATCGATCGCCGCTTCGTGCCTAGCGAGGATGTCTTCTTCGTGAAGATCAAAGGCGACAGCATGATCGGTCGCGGCGTGCTCGACGGCGATTTCGTCATGGTCACACCGTCGGCGCGCGCGAAGGATGGCGACATGGTTGCCGCCCGGCTCGGTGACGAGGCGACTGTGAAAACGCTGACGCATCGCGGCGGTGCGATCGTGCTCGAGCCGGCAAATCCCTCGGAGCGATCGATCGAGGTTGGGCCAAGGTCGGATTTCGCCGTGCTCGGCGTCGTGTGTGGCGTCTTCCGGCCGTTCTACGAGCAGGAACCGCCGCCGACGTTCAGCGAGGAAGAGCAGTCGCAGCACCAGCAGCAGCCGGTGCCGGTCACCTAACGATCGCTGCCCTTTCCGTCCGCGGTGACGGACTTCTCCTTCTCGCGACGCTCCTTCTCCTTTCGCTCGCGAATGCGGCGCACGGCGCTGCGGAATTCGTCCTCGCTGATCGCCTGCTGCGTGTGCAACATGATGTCGCTGTGCATCCAGGCCTGATTGCGGGCTTCGACCGGCGACATGCTACTCCCAACCTTGAGCGGAAGTGCTGCTAGCACCGCGTTGGGGATGGTGAACTTTCCGAGACGAATGCCGCCGGGGTCCCAACCCCACTTCTGTCCGTCCGCAGTGGTCTTCGTCCAGTCACCGGGCTGCCGCCCGGGATGCTGCGCGGCGTAGAGTGCGGAATCGAGGTAGACACCGAACGCCGCCTTGACTGCAGAGTCCGCGAGCTCCGCTGAGGTTCGAGGTGCCGGAACATAGGGAGCCGCAGCCAACGGAATGCGCGGATCCGGTGTGGCCGGCTCGACCCCGGTCGCGATGCCGGCGGGCGCGTCGCCAGTTCCGCCCGGCTTCCCGGAAACGGCACCAGACGTCGTGTTTGGATTCGGCGTCGTTGGAATGGTCGTCGGCACAACCGTCGGCGCGACAAGCGGCGCCGGAGCACCCTTGGCAGGCGGAGTCGCGGTCGTCCGCGATCCGTTCCCGAGTGGCTCACCGCGGGGCAGCGCGATGTACTGGATCCGCTCCTGGGTGTGATCGCGATCCTTCGGGAGCCCGATGAGCTGACCCAGCGGGTAGTGGAAGGTGATCGTCGCGAGCGCGATGATGATGAAGACGTGAATCACGACGGAGAGAAGCAGCGAGCTGCCTCGCTCCTTCTTTTTCATCGTCAGATTCAACTGCTCGCGCCTTGGCTTCACGCGACCCCCGCCGTCAAGTTGGCCAGCACCTTTCCCGCACGACGCGCTGCCTCGGCGATCCGCTCGGGCGCGGTGATGAAGGATATTCGAAAGAAGCCCTCTCCGCCCGCCCCAAAAGAGGAGCCAGGCATGATGACTACCCCTTCATCCTCCAAAAGTCGCTCTGCAAAGAGAGCGCTTGGTACATCTTCGGGCAACCTCAACCAAAGGTACATCGTGGCCTTCGGTACGTCACACAAAAATCCGGCTTCGCGAAACGACCGAACGGCCGCGTCCCGACGCTCCTTGAAAACGGCCAGGTTGCCGGGGAGGAACTCGGCCCAGCTCTCGAGGGCCGCGACCCCGGCAGCCTGGATCGCCATGAACTGCCCCGTGTCGACGAACGATTTGACCTTCGCCAGGGTGCCACAGATCTCCGGATTGCCTACGGCCCAGCCGCAGCGCCATCCGGTCATGTTGTATGTCTTGGACAGCGAATGGAATTCGATCGCTACATCCCAGGCGCCATCGATCTCGAAGATGCTCGGCGGCACGTAGCCGTCGTAGGCGAGCTCCGAATAGGCGTTGTCGTACACGAGGAGAATATCCAGCTCCCGGCAGCGGGCGACGACCCGCTCGAGATAATCGAGCGGCGCAATCGCCGCCGTGGGGTTGTTCGGATAGTTGAGGTAGAGGATGCGCGTCCGAGCGAGCACGTCTTTCGGGATCTCGTCGAGCTCCAGGAGGAAGTTCGTGCGCGGGCGGAGGGGATAGCGGTAGGGTGTTGCCCCCGCGAAGAGCGTCCCGCCCTGGTACGCGTTGTACCCAGGCTCGGGAATGATCGTGGTGGTACCTGGCTCGGCGTAGGCGAGGGCGAGGTGTGAAATCCCCTCCTTGGAGCCGATGAGGGGCACGATCTCGGTGAGCGGGTCGGCGCGGAAACCGAAACGCTTCTCCATCCAGGCCGATGCCGCTTCGCGAAAGCGCACAAGCCCGAGACCAAAGCCATAGCGGCTCATCAGGGGATCGTGCGCCGCCTTCTCGAGTGCGTCGAAGACTGCCGGAGGAGGAGCGAGGTCCGCGTCGCCAGCGCCGAGGTCGATCACGTCGAGCCCACGCTGAATGAGCTCTCGCTTGCGCTGGGGAATCTTCGCGAGCGGATATTCCGGCAGCGTCTTGAATCGCTCGGCGTGCTTCGGCACTAGGCTCGGGCTCTCACTGGGTTCTTCACACGGCTGACGCCGACGATCTCGACTTCCACGTCGTCGCCGGGCTGCAGGATGCCCACGCCAGCCGGTGTGCCCGTCGCGACGACGTCATCGGGCTCGAGCGTCATAACGTTGGAGACGTAGGCCAGGAGGTCAGGAATCGAAAAGATCATCTCGGACGCGGTGCCCCGCTGTCGCTCGGCGCCATTGACTCTCGTAACTACCGTGAGCGACGACAAATCGTTTGGAACGCGGCCGGGTTCGCCGATCGGACAGAACGTGTCGAATCCCTTGGCGCGCGTCCACTGCGAGTCGGTCTTCTGCAGGTCGCGCGCGGTGACGTCGTTCAACGCAATGATGGCGCGGATGGCCGCGGCCGCATCGCGCGGCGACGCGCTGCGCAATCGCTTGCCGATGATGAGACCGATTTCACCCTCGTGCTCCACCTGCCGTGACTGCGCCGGCAGCTCGATCGCATCGCCATTCGCGATGATGCTCGATGGCGGCTTGAGGAAAAAGAGCGGCTCCTTCGGCACGTCATGCCCGAGCTCTTTCGCGTGTTCGCTGTAGTTGCGTCCGATGCAGACGATTTTCGATGGTCGTGTTGTCGTTGTTGTCATCCTGAGCGAAGCGAAGGATCTGCTGTGTCCTGCGAAGAAATCTGCCACTGAAAAGGTACACGAGATCCTTCGGTCGCTGGTGCTCCCTCAGGATGACAATCTGCGGCATAAAACGCCCGCACGTCTTCAACAATCTCGCTCCAGCGGCCGATCTTGCGCCGCGCGGGCGGCAATGCTTCCAACAACCCACGCCCGTATCCTTTCGTCACGATGCGAGGGTCGGCGATGACGACGACGCCGCGGTCGGTGCCGCTGCGAATGAGTCGACCGAAGCCCTGCTTGAGACGGAGCGCGGCGTGTGGCAGCATGTACTCGACGAATGGATCCCCGCCCTGAGCGACGATCGCCTCGCAGTGCGCGGCCGTGATCGGCTCGGTCGGAACACGAAAGGGGAGCTTGGCGATGAGCAGCGCCCGTAACGCGTCGCCGGGCACGTCGACACCCTCCCAGAACGACGCCGTGCCAAGGAGGACGGCGCGTCCCGATTCCCGGAACCGCGCCAGCAGTGCGTCGCGGCCATCTTCGCCGTGCACGAGCAGCGGCCAGCGTCGATCGACACCGCGTGCGCGCAGCTCCGATGACATCGCGCGCACGTCCCGGTGACTGGTGAAGAGCACGAACATGCCACCGTCAGCGGCGGCGGCGAGATCCAGCGCGAGCCGAGCCGCGGCGAGCTGATGGCCGCCGGCATCGACGTTAGGCGCCGGGACGTCGGTGGCAATGGCGAGCAGCGCCTGCTCACGATAGCGAAAGGGCGACGGATAGAGACCAGTGCGCGGTGCCACGTCGGACTCCGTGAGTCCCAGTCGCTTGGCGAGGAAGCTGAAATCCGAAGTTGCCGCTGCGCCTCCATCTCGAGCGACGTTGCGCTCGCGAGCGCCGGCGGCGAGCGTCGCGCTCGTCACGACCGTCGTCGTGTTGCGCTTGAAGAGATCTTCACGGAGCACGGGCGCGAGATCGAGCGGTACCGACGTCACAGCGGCCGAGCGCTCGCGGCCACGCGCCTCGATCCAACGGATTGTTGGATCGCCCGCGGGCGGGTCGAGCGCCTGATGGAGCGCGTCACCCGCGAGCTGAAGCCGGCGAATGACGGCGCGCAGCTCGTTGAGGAGCGGCGCGAGCTGCTCGTCGAGCTTCGTGCTCCCCTCGATGCGCTCGCGCACGAGCTGGAGGCCCTGATGGAGGAGCTGGATCTCGCCTAACGTGTCGTCGAGCGCGGTGCGGAGACCGGTCTTCCAGATCGGATCGTGCTTGAACTGGTCCGTGAGTCGCAGCACCGCCTGCCCCGACTCATTGAGGAGCATCTCCAGGAGATCGAAGAGAAAGGAGCTCTTCTCGCGTACGGCGCGGACCGATGGCTCGAGCCGCGCATGCACGAGGTCGAGGCTCGCCGTGCTGAGCAGATCGTCGTTCATCGAGAGCTTGCCAACGAGCGCAGGGAGAATGCCGCGCCCACGACGTTCGAGACGGTTGAACAAACGTTGGAGCGAGCGTCGCGTTGCCGTCATACCGAGGTGGGCCGCGGCGGCATCCTCGAGATGATGCCCCTCGTCGACGACGAGCCGCGTGTACGCAGGAAGGACAGCCGCCTCCTCCCAGTTGTTCGACGCCCGCCTAACGGCAACGTCGGACATGAGCAGATGGTGATTGACGACAATCACGTCCGCCTGCGCCGCCTCGCGCCGCGCCTTGTAGAGAAAGCATTTCTGGTAGAGCGAGCACTTGAGCCGGAGGCAGAGATCGGGCTCGGCCGAGACTTCGTCCCAGAGCTCCGGCCGCGGCGGCGTCGGAAGATCGGCGAGAGAGCCGTCGGTCGTTTTCTCCGACCACTTGACGATCGACTCGAGCTCGCCGGCCATGCTGTCATCGAGGAGGCTGTTCCCCGATCCCTTCGCCTGCTCGAGCCGCAGCAGGCAGAGATAGTTCCGCCACCCCTTGAGGAGCGCGTAGCGCACCTTCTGATCCGAGAGCGCACCGGCGAGGAACGGCAGGTCCTTGCCGACGAGCTGCTCCTGGAGATTGATCGTATTCGTCGACACGACGGTGCGCTCGCCATTGGCGGCAGCCCACCGCAGCGCCGGCACGAGGTAGCCTAACGACTTGCCGACGCCGGTGCCGGCCTCGAGGAGGCCGACGCCTCCCTCGTTGAAGAGGCGCGCGACCTCGACCGCCATCTCGCGTTGGCTGGCGCGGTCCTCATACCTGGTGAGCTGCGCCGCGATCGGACCATGCGGACCGAGGTCGCGATCGATGGCCGATCCGTCGAGCAGGGTCGTTACTCTCGCGCGTGGTACCTCGACGACGACGTAGAGCTCCGTCGCGAAGTTGTCGACGATCGCGAAGCCGATTCCGTCGTCGTGCAGCCGTGCCGCCACCTCGAGGTCCGCGGACGAGGGCTCGAGGATGCCCGAGGGATGGTTGTGCACGAGCATCTCGCCACGCTGCGCAAAGCCCGGCAGCGCTAGCACACGGCCAACATCCCCCCTCGATACTACCTTCGCCGATTGCAGCACCCCGTCATCGTCGAGCGCGCAGACGAAGCAGACTTCCCTCCCCTGCGCCAGCCGAATGGCGGCCTTGATGGCGAGAGCGGCTTTGGGCGCGAGTCGGTCGGTAGGCACGGCCTAATATACCGAACAAAGCCCGTTAGAGCAGCTATCAGTTATCAGTCCATAGTTATCAGGGAATTCGGAACGAAGCGTTCATTGGCTGAAAGCAGATCTCTCGCTACGCTCGGGATGACAAGCACACTCTGTCATTCCGAGGAGCGCAGCGACGAGGAAATCTGCTCTTCCCCATCAACGGTTCGTTCCTCAGTCCCTGATAACTATGGACTATGGACTGATAGCTTCAGACCTGAGCGAAGCTCAGGTCTTGAGCGGCTTTTTCTTCGCGGCCGGGAAGAGGACGTTGTTGAGGATCAGCCGGTAGCCGGGCGAGTTCTTGTGCAGCGAGAGATCGGTGGGCGCGTTCCCGATCGCGTGCTGCGGGTCTTCGGGGTCGTGACCGCCGTAGTACGTCCAGGTTCCCTTCCCGTAGTCGCCATGGATGTACTTCACCCACGGCGCGCCCGGCTCCTCGGCGAGAATTACGTCGCCTGGCTTGATCACCGTGCGGGTGAAGCTTGTCGTCACGCCGTAGAAATCGTTGACCACCGAGCGGTGGTTCTGCACCAGCATCGACGGCACGGGATCGAACTTCGCCGAGAAGTTGAACAGCGTGAAGGTGCCGAGGGGCTGCCGGCGCCCCGGCACGTTCACCTGATGGCCGTCGATGTCGCTCATCGAGTTCACGAACGGTGAATGCTCGAGGTGCGCATCGCGGAAGGCGAAGGCACGCTTCCAGTCCATCTTTCGGTCGGCATCATCGTCCATCGGAGTTCCGTCGATGTATGCGGAGGCGAGATCGACGTCGTGCCCCGCCATTGCCAGCTCCAACGTTTCGGTGGCGCCGCACATTGCGAAGAGAAATCCACCGCGCTCGACGAACTGCCGGATCTTCTCCGCGACGTCCTTCTTGAGCGCGGGCACCGACGCGAAGCCGAGCCGCTTCGCCGCCGTCAGGTTCTGCTGCATCAGCTCGATGAACCACGGCGCCTCGCGATACGTCAGATAGAACTTGTTCAACTGCCCGGTGAAGTCCTCGTGGTGGAGGTGCAGCCACTCGTACTTCGTGAGGTCACCGTGTTCGACCTCGTCGTCGTAGATGCGCGTGTAGTCGATGCCGGCGTACTTGAGGGCGAGCGTCACCGCGTCGTCCCACGGCAGCGCCTCGGGCGGTGAATAGACGGCGATCCTCGGGGCCTTCTCCAGCGGCACTGCGTCCATGTTGCTGTTGGCGATCTCGGCGCGGATGGCGCCAAGCTGGCCGTCATCAATCGCGTCGAAGGTGACGCCGGCGAGCGCCGCGCGCTTGCGCATCTCCGGCGTGTCGGGCAGGAGGAACGCGCCGCCGCGGTAGTTGAGCAACCACTCACCGGTGAGCCCTTCCTTGAGCGCGTTGTACGTGACGCCGTACGCCTTGAGATGATCCTCCTGGCTGTCGTCCATCGGGACGAGCAGTCGCTGCGCCGACGCCGGGACGGTGAGCGCGAACGACAGCCAGAGCGCCGCGACGCGCAGGAGTGATGACAACTTACTCATGTCGTTCCCGGAATCCCGGCTCGGGCGAGGTCGAGCTCGCGGCGGGCCTGAGGGACGAGTGCGCTCTGGGGATAGGTCAGGATGAGGTGCTCCAGGCGCGCGACCGCGGCCGCCGCGTCGCCATGGCGCCGGAGCGCGCGCGCCCACTCGAGCTCGGCCGATGGCGCTTCGGGCGTCGATGCGGTTTGCTCAACGATGCGGCGCCAGAGCGCGATTGCCTGGGTGTCATCGTGGAGCGCGGCGCGCAGCTGCGCCGCGGTCGACAAGAGAATGGACGTCGCGTCGCTCGCGGCCTGCCGGTCCGCCGCCTCGACGAAGGCGGTGGCGGCGCCGGCGCTGTCGTTCCGCGCGAGCATGAGAAACGCGCGGCCTAACGATGGAACACTGTCGGCGTGGATGCGGGCGACGATCGCAAGCGCTGTCGCCAGCTCAGGGGTCGCCTCCGTGCTCGTCCGCAGCAGTACGCGCGCGGTGCGGAGATTCCCCTCGTAGAGCGCGAGCCAGCCGGCGGCGTCGCTCGAGTCGCCTTCCGTCCCCGCGCTCGAGAGCGACGCCCGCGCCCGTGCCATGTCGCCGCTTCGCACCCAGCCTAACGCGACAGCGCGCGTGAGGACCGTACGCGTGCCCGGCGTGAACCACCGATCGAAGCGTTCCACCAGCCGCTCGGCGGCGGCGGGACGACCGACCATCGCCAGCGCACGCGCCTGCAAGGGGACGCTCGTGCGGGCGGCGCGCGCCGAATCCGTCACCTGGGATCCAGGCCCCTCTACGGGCAGCAGCGCGAGCGCCGCCCCCGGATCGCCGGCGCGCACGGCGGCATTCGCGGCGCGCAGCGTCGCTTCAGGCGTGCGGCGCCAGCGGAGCGCGGCGACGAGCGCGTCGCGCGCGAGAGGCCAGCGCTCCTCCAATTCCGCGCGGCTCGCGAAATCGGTCCACGCGGCAGCGCTCGCGCTGTCGGCGGGCAAATCCTTGAGCGCGAGCCAGCCGTCCGCCGGCGAGCCCCATCCCATCTCGAGCCCCGCAAGCGCGCGGCGCGCCGGCACGTCGACCGGCGACGCGAGGAGCACCTGCCTAACGGCGGCGCGCGTCGCCGGCGGCGTCGGCGTCAGCGCGTAGATCGCCGCCTGCTCGAGATATGGCGACGACGCGAGCGCGAGCCGCCACGCCTGCGCCGATTCCTCCCACAACCCCATCGCGGCACGCAGCTGCGCGATCTCGAGCTGCAGCTCGTTCGTCGAGCCGAGCGCCTGGCGCGCCGAACGGATCACACTGTCGGCCGAGGCCGTGAGGCCGCGCTGGAGCAGGAGACGAGCGTATTCGCGATAGGGCGAGGGATCGCCCGGGGCGTCCTGAACCCAGTGATTGATCGCGGTGCGGAGCTGTTCTTCACGCCCCAGCGATTGCAGGGTGCGCAGCTGCACGCTGCGATACACGCTCTCGTGCGGGTTGCGGCGAATGAGCGTATCGAGCGGCGGCAACAGCGAATCGCTCCAGCCGACCTCCGCATAGACGCGCTCGAGACCCAGCAGCGCGCTCACGGCACTCGACGTGTTCAGCGCCGTTCTGAAGAGTGGCGCGGCCTCCTTGTACTTGCCCGCGCTCTCGAGCTCGAGCGCCTTGTAGAATGCGGTCGTGTCCTCAGCGCGCTGCGCGCGAAGCGCGGCGAGGGGTGCGCCTAACGCGAAAGCAAGAAACACCAGGGATGCGCGAAACCCGCGCCCCGCAACCCTCGTCCCGCGCCCCGCGCTAGGGCTTCTGCTCATTGATCCGCTTGAAGTAATCCAGGATCGCGCGGCGTTCGTCGGCGGTGAGGCCGCGGAGCTCGTTCCAGTTCGGCTCGCGGAATTTGGAGCCATTTTTTCCCGTGGCGTCCGCGTTCGTCGGCGCGAACTGCTCGTCGCCCTTCGCGGATTTCGCCTCGCGCTTGTTGCTATCGTCGCGCTCGTCCTTCTCCAGTGAGCGTCCGGCATCGAGAAGGCGTCGGAACAGCTGCTGCTGTCGCGCGAGCGTCGTCCCGTCGATCCGTCCACCCTCGAGTGCGTCGGCGAGCTGCCGCGCTTCCTTCGCGAGCTGCGCGGCGCGATCACCGCCAGCGCCTTCGCCCATCTCGTCCAGCTGCTGAGCGACGCCGCGCTGCTGGCGCGCGAGCGCGCGCGCGGTCGCCTGCATCTCGCCCGACATCTGGCCGCCGGGCATCGGCATCAGCCCCTGCGCCTGGGCGTTGATCGAGCCCTGCTTCTTCGCCATCTCCTGCAGCTGCTGGAGCATCTCGGCGAAGCCGGACGCGGAGCTCGCACTGTTGACGCGCTCGCGATCGCGCGCGAGTGAGGCCGCGGCGCGATTGAGCGCCTCGGCGGCGTCGCCTAACGAGCCGGCCGATTGCTGGGCGCCGCGTTGCTCGGACATCTGCTGGGTCGCCTGCGCCACCTTCTGCTGCGCGTCGCTCATTGCGCGTTGGGAGCGCCCGGAGAGCAGCTGCGACTTCTGCCCCGCCTTCTGCATTCGCTGCGCGGCCTCGTCCACGCCCTGCTTCACCGCGCTCTGCTGGCCGCGCATCTCATCCGGCTTGCCGTCACCCGAGCGCGCCTTCTGTTCCATCGCGCTCTCCTCGCGGGCCATCTGCAGGAGCTCCTGAATCGTCTGGTCGAGATCGCCCGTGAGCTCCTTCTTCCATTCCGAAACCTGCGCGTCGCGGGCATCCTGCATCGCCTGCGCTGCCTGCTCCATCTGACTGGCGGCATCCCGGGCCTTTTCGTCCATTCCCTGCTGCCCCTGCTGCCCCTGCTGGCCACGCTGACTCTGCTGCCCCTGCTGGCCGCGCTGGCTCTGCTGCCCACGTTGGCCTTGCTGGCCATCCTGGCTCCGCTGTTCCTGACTACTGGCGGAACGCTGCTGCCCTTCCTGTGATTGGCTGCGCTGCTCTCCCCCGGCCTGCTGCTTTTGCGCGCCGGTCTGGTTCTCCCCGTCCTTCTTGTTCGCCTGCTGCTGCCCGGACTGCTGCTGCTGGCCTTTGCCAGAGCGTTGCTCGTTAGGCCGCCGCTCACCATTCGCCGCGCGGGCGGAATCGCCGCTCTCGCGCTGCTCGCCAGACTTCGACCGATCACCCGCGGCCTCCTTCATCTTCTCCGCGGACGCCTCGCTGTGCTGGCGCGCCTGGTCGGCGCGCTTCGCTCCCGGCTCCGCCTTCTCGCGCGCGAGCCGGTCCTCGAGCTTCTTGATCTCGTCGCTGAAGCGATCCGATCGATCGGCGAGCTGACGCGCCTGGTTCTGCTGCGCGTCGTTTGGTTTGTCGTTGGACTTCTGGACGCTGTCGGCGAGCTTGCGCTCGCGGTCAGCGATGTCCTTCGCCTCGTCCTTGAGCGTCTGCATCGCCCCTTCGAAGGCCGCGCGCTTCAGCATCTCGGCGCTCTTCTCGAGCTGCTCGCGGAGGCGCTGCTGCATGGCCGCGAGATCCTTCATCGCCTGACGCGCCTGCTCACCCGAGAGCTGCTGCGCCGCGTCCTCGAGCTTCTTCATCTGCTCCATCAGCTCAGGCGTCAGCGCCTGGCGCAGCATCTCCTGCGCGTCGCGGAGCTGACGGGCAAGACTGCTATCCAGCGCGCCGGCCTGCTTGAGCTGCTCCTGAAGCGCCTTGGCCTGCGCCTCGAGATTCTTCACGCGATCGGTAAGTGCGCGCTGCTCTTTCGCCACCGCGCGCGCCTGCTCTGCCGATTCGAAGCTCATCGACGATTGCTGCCCGCCGTTGGCTTTTGACTCAGCGGACGTCGCGCTCTCGCCGCTTCGCGCGCCGTTCGCACGCTGGCCACGATCCTTGGACGCGTCGTCGGTGCGCTGCTGCAACGATTTCTGCGCCGATGCCGTCGCCTGCGCCTCGCGTACGGCGGAATCCGCCGCGTCGCGCGCCATTGCCCGACGCTCTTCCATCGTCGGGATCTTGAGGAGCAGCTCGCGACTCTCGCCCTTCTGCGCCCACGGCGAGTTGTCGATGGCGACGACCTTCACGTGTAGCGCGTCGCCAGGCTGCAGATCGCGGGGCGCGAGGTCGAGGAGCGCGGCGCCGTTCCACATCGTCGACTGCGGGCCGCTCAGCGCCTGCACCACCATTGCGCTCGAGCCGGCGCCCTGCTTCCAACTCTGCAGCTCGACGCGGGCGATTCCGTGATCGTCGGTCACGGTGAGCCGAAGGGGAATCCGGTCGCCGCCGGCGACGAGAGTATCGCTCGCGGGCGATACCAATTCGACGCGCGGCACGGAATCGGGAACGACCTCGAGCTCGAGCGGCAACGGCACGTCGGCGATCGGGCCTAACGAGCCAGTCGCGCTCCAGCTCCACTTCGCGGTCTGGGTCGCGATGAAGCGACCGCTGAACGCATGGCCACTCGCTCGCAGTGAGATCGACTCCTTACCGCCAACGAGCTGAATGCTGTGCAACTCTGTCGAGGCACGACCGGAGACGTCGACAATCGTGCCCTGCGGTACGCGCGCCGGCTCGCCGACTGGCAGGCCCTCGGCCGCGCGGCCGAGGTAGGCCGGATAGGTCGCGCGCATGGAGATCGCGCCGACGAAGGGGCGGTCCGTCACCCGGATGATCGCTGTGTCAGTCGACGCGCGGCCATCGGATGCAACGACGAGGAGATCGCCACGCATCGGGCCAACCTTCGTCCGCGCGGATCCGTCGCGAGACACGGGAATCGTCGTGCTGCGCCAGCCTTCCCCGGTAGTCCGCTGCGTGAGTGTGAGCTGCGTGCGGCGGGGCGCAGTGATATCGAGCGTCAACTCCTCGCCGCGCATCACCTGCTGCGGCAGCGCGCGAAACTCGATCTTCGGCAGGAGTGTGCCCTTCCACGCCTTCACGGGCAGGAGGAGCGCCAGCAGCCCGTCGCCGAAGACCGGCGTGAGGCCGGCGAGCAGCAGGATGCTGATCGTTGCGGCGGCGAAGGTGCGGCCGGCGTTCCGCCGCGCGCGCTTGCGCGAGGCGGGAGCGAGATTCGCACCGGCGCCCCTGAGGCGCGTCGACATCTCGGTCGCCGCGTGCCGGCCGAGCGCACCGCGATCCGCGACCTCGAGGGCGCCTCGTAAGGCACCCGCCCGGAGCGACTGCTCGCGCTCGATCGTGGCCGCGACGCCGCCACGTGTGACATCGCCCGTGAGTCGTCGCCAGCTCCAGACGATGACCGCGGCGTCGAGCACGGCGATGAGAAGCCACACCGCGAATGGCGCGGAGCGCGGCAGCGCGATCCATCGCGCATTGCCGAAGAACAACGCCGCGAGCGCCAGAGCGGTGAAGGTGATCGCCAGCGCCATCGAGACGCCGGCGATGATGTGCAGACGGCGCAGCCGTACTCGCTCGCGCTCGACGAACTCGAGTGGTGTCATGGGACGGGCCGACTCGTGACGGCGTAGACGAACAGATTCACGCCCATCCGCAACGCCGCTTCATGCAACGCCGGTGGATCGTGATAGACCTCGTAATCCTCCCAACCATTGCCCAGATCGCACGACCAGTCGTAGAAGACTGCGAGACGATCTCCTATGAAGATGCCGAATCCACGCGCGGGCTTGCCATCGTGCTCGTGAATCTTTGGTAAACCTTTCGGAAAGTCGTAAACGATGTGGTAGATCGGGTGCGAAAGCGGCACGTCGACCAGCTCGCGATCGGGGAAGACGCGCTTCATCTCTCGCCGGAAGCTCGAGTCGATGCCGTAGTTATCGCTGACGTGGAGAAAGCCGCCGCGTGTGAGATACTCGCGGAGGCG
>JAJKIR010000183.1 GCA_021154325.1 Gemmatimonas sp. | reverse complement strand
GGCACGCAGCAGGCGCAGCGCTGTTTGATTGCGCTCGCCGCGATTGCCGCCGGGGTGATGTTTGTCCAGGGGCTGCAACGCATGACGGGTCGTGCCGTGACGCTCGGCGCGACCGCGCTGCTGATGCTGGGCGCGATGATGGCGACACCGGCCGTGCCCGGTCTGCTCGTCGCCTATGGCCGGTACATGGTGACCTGGCTCGGGCAGGTCGACGTCAGGTACGTCGGCGAGGGGATGAACTCGAGCGTCGCAGTCACGACGCTCACGAGCAATGGCGCGACGCAATTCCACGTCAGCGGCAAGGTCGAGGCGTCGACGCTCCCGCAAGACATGCGGCTCCAGCGCATGCTCGCGCATCTGCCGGCACTCGTCCATCCACATCCAGCGTCGGTGCTCGTCGTCGGCTTCGGCGCAGGCGTTACCGCGGGCTCGTTCGTGCCCTATCCGGACCTCCAGCGCCTGACGATCTGCGAGATCGAACCGCTCATCCCGAAGGTCGTGTCGAGCTACTTCACTCGCGAGAACAACGACGTCCTCAGCGACGCACGAACGACAGTGGTCTATGACGACGCGCGGAGCTTCATCCTCACGACGCATGACAAGTTCGACGTCATCACCTCGGATCCGATTCACCCGTGGGTGAAGGGCGCCGCATCGCTCTACACGCGGGAGTACTTCGAGGCAGTGAAACGGCATCTCAATCCAGGCGGCGTCGTGACGCAATGGGTGCCGCTCTACGAGAGCACGCCGGAGGCAGTGAAGAGCGAGATCGCGACCTTTCTCGATGTCTTTCCCAACGGCACGGTCTGGGCAAACAACGTCAACAACGGCGGCTACGATCTCGTTCTCCTCGGCCAGGAGCAGCCGACGCGGATCGACATCGCGGCGCTCGCGGCGCGTTTTGGCAATCCTCGTTATGCGGCGGTGGCTGCCTCACTCGGCGCCGTCGGCTTCGATTCACCGATCGCGCTCTTCTCGACGTACGCGGGGGCGGGCGCGGAGCTCCGTCCGTGGCTCGCCGACGCGGCAATCAATCGCGACCGGAATCTGCGGCTTCAGTATCTCGCCGCCGCGGGGCTGAATTCATACCGCAGCGAGGCGATCTACAACCAAATCGCGGCGTACCGGCGCTTTCCGGATTCGCTGTTCGTTGCGGATGACGCGTGGAAGGCACGGCTGCGGGCGGCGATGAATCTCGACCGGTGATGTCCACACGCCTAACGTGGCGCCGGTAGCTCCTCCACAACGCAACCATCAACTACTGGAACACGGACAGGGCCGGACACTGCACGGACCCATCCGCGCGGTGTCCGGCCCTGTCCGTGTTAAGCCAGTTGATGCCCGATTCCTCGAGGAGCTATCGACCCAGGGAAGATTCTATTGCGCCGAGCAAGTCACCTCGGTGTGCATCGGCGTATAGATCGACTGGGTAATGGCCCCGACCAGGCCGTTTAGGAAGCTGCGCTCGGTCTCGACCTTCGTCACGCCCCGCGGACACTGGTCCTTGACGTTGAGCTCCGGAGGCGGGACGAGTCCAATCACGAACGAATTCTGCCATTCCTTATTCACGTGTGTTCCCGGCGGCGCGGCGGAGGTGACGACCGTGACGTGGTAGCAACCGGCCAGCAGCAATGCCGCGAACAGTGGCGCAAGTCTGCGCATTGGAATCTCCGATGTACGTGGTTGGACGCTGGTCAGTAGCGGACCTGAATGGTCTCGTGCGTCTCGACGGCGAGGGCGATCGCCTGATGGATTGCAGCCAGCCGGTCGGAGATCGGCGCGTCGTGGGCGACGTCGATGTGACGACCCGGAAGCGCGGAGCTGCCGGAAGCGCAGGTCACTCTCACCTCCTGCGGCGTATAGATGCCGAGGGTGAGACCACCAACGAGTCCGTTCAGGAAGCTTTGCTGCGTTTCTATGGTGGCGACGCCATTCGGGCACTGCGCGACGACCGAGATCTCCTCGGCGGGAACCAGTCCCCAGAGCCAAGTCGCGGTCCACGGGCGCTCCACCACGGTCGTACCGGGCGTGCGCCCCGTCTGCACGATCTGGTGGAAGCAGGCTGACAACAGCACGGCACTCACGACGAGCGATAACCGCGAAGCAGTTCGCATCCGTCCTCCAGGATTTGGGTTCGGGGCCGGCACAATTATCACGTCATATCCGGTCTCACGCAAATCGCCCCCGGCCGCCATACTCCCGGCTGCCATCCCACCATCCCGGAGCCAGACGATGCGTGTACTATCGATCCTCGCCGCCTGCTCTCTCGCCGCGGCCCTTCCAGCTGCGGCGCAACGGCCATCGCTGAGCAACTCCGCGCGGGCCTTCGTCGCCGTCGACGCGCCCGTTGTCGCACTGACGCACGCCCGCCTCGTCGACGGCACCGGCGCGCCGGCGCGTGATGATCAGACAATACTCATCAGCGGCGACAAGATCACCGCGGTCGGAAAGACGGGGAGCGTATCGGTTCCCGCCGACGCGCGCACGGTCGATCTCACCGGCCGCACGGTGATCCCGGGACTCGTTGGGCTGCATGATCACATGTACTACTCGTCGCCGGTGAGCGGGACGATGAAGTTCATGCCGGTGAGCTATCCACGGCTCTTCCTCGCGAACGGCATCACGACGATCCGGACGACGGGCAGCGTCGATCCGTACCAGGAGATGAACATCAAGGCGCTAATCGCCGGTGGGCAGATGGTGGGCCCGGAGATCGTCGTCACGGGACCGTACCTGCAGGGCGCGCCCAACCAGCTGGTGACGATGCATCCGATCGCCAATCCGGACGAGGCACGGCGGATCGTGCGCTACTGGTCCGAGGAGGGCGTGCCGTGGTTCAAGGCGTACACGACCATCTCGCGCGATCAGCTGGGCGCCGCGATCGACGAGGCACACAAGCACGGTGTGAAGGTCACAGCGCACCTCTGCTCGGTGACGTATCGCGAGGCGGTGGCGCTCGGCATCGATCACCTCGAGCACGGCGTCTTCGCGAACACGGACTATGCGAAGGGCAAGCAGGCGGACCGCTGCCCCTCGTCAGGCATGGACTCGGTGTACGCGGCGCTCGACGTCAACAGCCCGGAGGTACGGCAGACGATCGACGAGATGGTGAAGCACCACGTCGGCCTCACGTCGACGCTCGCCGTCTACGAGCTGTCGTCGCCGAGCCGGGTACCGGTGGACCAGCGAGTGCTCGATGCGCTGTATCCCGACGTGTCGAAGTGGGTGAGCGACTATTACACGAAGGGGCGCACCGCGAACGACTCGCTCTGGCAGCGGGCGATGAAGAAGGGGATGGAGTTCGAGCGCGCCTTCGTGCGGGCAGGCGGACTGCTCGGCGCCGGCGCCGATCCGTGCTGCATCAGCGCGATCGCCGGCTACGCGGACCAGCGGAATTACGAGCTGCTCGTCGAGGCGGGGTTCACGCCGGAGCAGGCGATCCAGATCATGTCCGCCAACGGCGCGAAGGTCCTTGGCTTCGGCGATCGGCTCGGGACGATCGCGCCGGGGAAGCAGGCGGATCTCGTGGTCGTTCGCGGCGATCCGACGCGGACGCCGAGCGACATCCGGAACGTGGAGACGGTGTTCCGGCAAGGCATCGGTTACGACTCTGCTAAACTCGTCGCGTCCGTGAAGGGGATGGTCGGGATCAAATAGCCGCTACCGTCGCTCGGCGTCCCGCGCCGTGGTGGGCCGCAGGGCAGAGATGGAATCGTTCGCGATGGACGGGAGGAGATTGGCCAGATCGAGATCGCTCTCGCTGCACTGATAGCCGCCAGTGAGCGCGGCGCGGAGGGCGAGCGTCAGCGCGCGATCGAAGGCGAGGATATGACAGGTCGCCGTCTCGCCATCGAGGCGGAGCTGTCGCAGGTGGTGCCAGACGGCCTGGCGAAGATGGCCCAACTCCTCACACAGCGCGCCCGGGTCGAGCCGCTCGCGCGGCTGATCGGCGCCGTAGAGGGCGGCAATCATCGCGAGCTTGCCTAACGATTCGGTGGCCTGGGGCGTGCCCTCGCGGGCTTCCGCGGCGGCGAGGAGGGCACGCGTGAGCGAACGCTCCCGCTGGCCGCGGACGCCCTGGCGCGGCTGCAGATCGGGTGAGGCGCGGAGTCGTTGGCGCCAGTCGGTCAGTATCGCGGTGATCGCCGCTTCCCCGGCGAGTCGGCTAGTCGAGTCATTCACGGCCAGAGCTGGTCGCAATTCGCCTGCCGCGCTCATCGAGAAGCTTCGAATCGTGTGACTTGAAGCACATGGGAGCGAAACTTGCCGCCGTGTGTGGCGCGCTGTCAGCTCACCGGAGAACAGCAATGCGTCAGATCCGCGATGCCGCGGGTGTCGAGTGGATGGTCTACGAGGTGAATCCCGGCGTTAGTGATTGGCGAGGGGCCGGATCACTTCCCGAAGGATACAGGAATGGCTGGCTCTGCTTCGAGAGTGCGACCGAGAAGCGAAGGCTGCTGCCTCTCCCACAGGGTTGGCGGGAACTCCCGACCGAGCAGCTCAGCGATCTCCTCGTGAGCGCGGTTCAGGTCCGGCGCGCCGTCCAGTACGGCGGCTAGCACGCGCGAAGGGCATCTCCCGCCGAGCTGCCATCATCTCCCAGGCGCGCGCCTGCTGATCGGCGGTGAGCACAGCCAGGGCGTCCCGAAGGTCCGCATGAGACGCGTCCCGCTCCCGCTCGAATAGGTCGGAGGGCGGGGCCGGCCGCTCGCGGCGCGCCGCGGAGTCGCCTGGCGCCCGACGCGGACGCAGGGAGTCCAGTCGCGTGCGGAGCGCGCGGTGCCGCTCTTCCGTCCGACGCGCGATGGCCGCGAGTCGCGTGACCTGGGCGTCCGTGAGCTGGAGTGCCCCGGTTTGACTGAGGAGCATCTCGGCAGCCGCGGGTCCAAAGGGCATGCCGCCCGGACCAGGTCCGGGTCCCTGAGCCGGTTGCGCCGACAGGGTCGCGGCTCCGACAGCGGAGGAGATGAGCAGTCCAACGAGAAGACGTCGCATGGTTCTCTCGAATATCCAAAGGGTCCGGAAGTGCCGTGCACCCATGGCGGCACCTCGTTGCTCCCTGGTCTACAGCCAAGCTCGGAGCAGCGTTGGCCAACGCCCTCAACAAGCCTCAGAGAGCCCGCTAGCATTTGCCTCCATGTCCCAACCCTGGATCTCTCCGCTCGAGGTCGACCCCGAGCGCATGCGCGCGATGGCGGCGCGCGTTTCCGAGCTCGTTACCGCGCACCTCGCGTCGCTGCGCGACCAACCGGCGCGCCAGACGCTCTCACGCCCTGACGCGAAGCGGCTCGTCGGCTCGCTCGCGCCCACGGCGCCCGAGCAGGGGATCGGCTTCGACGCGGCGATCGACGAGCTGGTCGAGCGCGTGCTGCCCTACCATGCTCGCGAGCCGCATCCGCGCTTCCTCGGCTACGTGCCGAGTATTCCAACCTTTCCCGCGGTGCTCGGCGACTGGCTGGCGACGGGCTACAACTTCTTCGCCGGCGTCTGGCCGATCGCGTCTGGTCCTAACGAGATCGAGCTCACGGTGCTCGACTGGTTTCGTCAATGGCTTGGCATGCCTAACGAGGCGGGCGGACTTCTGACCTCCGGCGGCTCGACGGCGACGCTGATGGCGGTCGTCGCGGCGCGCCATGCGCGCGTGGGCGAGGACGGCGGGGTCCTGCCGCGGCTCACGCTTTACACGTCGACGCAGGCCCACTCCGCCGTCGCGCGCGCGGCATGGATCGCGGGGATCTCGCGCGAGCACGTACGCGTGCTGCCCACCGATGACCAGTGGCGTCTCCGCGCCGAGACGGTGGCTGATGCCGTGGCCGCCGATCGGGCAAAGGGGCTGGTGCCGTTCCTCGTCGTTGCGTCAGCGGGGACGACGAACACCGGCGCCGTCGACGACCTGTCGGCGATTGCGGACCTCTGTGAGCGCGAATCGCTCTGGCTCCACGTCGACGCGGCGTACGGCGCGTTCGCTGCGCTCACCAGTGGCGGGCCCGATCTGCTGCGCGGTATCGAGCGGGCGCACTCGGTGGTCCTCGACCCGCACAAATGGCTCTTCGTTCCATTCGAGTGTGGTTGTCTCCTCGCACGGGACCCGGCGACGCTCAAGTCGGCGTTCCACATCTTTCCCGAGTACCTCAAGGACGTCGCGCCTGGCGAGGCGGAGGTCAACTTCGCGGACTATGGCGAGCAGCTCACTCGTTATGCACGCGCGCTCAAGGTCTGGCTCTCGGTGCGAACGCTCGGTCTGGCGCCGATCCGGGCGATGATCGAGCGGGGCATCGCGCTCGCCGAGTACGCGGAGTCACTCGTCAGGCGCGAGCCAACGTTGGAGGTGCTCGCGCCGGCAGCGCTCGGGATCTGCTGCTTCCGGGTGCATCCGGTTGGGGTTGAGGATGCTGCCGAATTGGATGCGCTGAACGAGCGAGTGAATGCCGCCGTGAACGCGTCCGGTCGATTTCTCATCTCGTCGACGCGTGTGAACGGCTTATTCTCGCTGCGGGTCTGCACGCACAACTGGCGCACGAGCGAGGCGGACATCGATGAGTTGATGGGGCTTGTCGGGGACGCGGGACGCGGGTTGCGGGACGCGGGAGGGCAATCTACGGCTTATTAGCCAGCGCCTGCCCGGAGCGATCTGCACTTCGTTGATCTTCCCGGAGAGCGACCACGCCGTTGACGACTACGGCCTTGATCCCCACCGGATAGTGAAACGGATCCTCGAACGTTGCCTTGTCCTCTACGGTCGAGGGATCGAAGACGACGACGTCCGCGGCCATGCCGGGGGCGAGGCGGCCGCGATCCGTGAGACCGATCCGCGACGCGGGGAAGCCGCTCATCTTGTGGATCGCGCTCGCGAGTGAGAGCGCCTTGTTCTCGCGAACGTATCGGCCGAGCACGCGCGGGAAGGTGCCGAGGCCGCGCGGGTGCGGGTGGCCTTTGTGCGTCGGGCCATCCGTCGCATACGCGCCGCCGTCGGAGCAGACCATGCCCTGCGGGTGCGCGAGGATGCGGGCGAGGTTGTCCTCGCTCATCGCGAAGCCGACCATGCCGACGTTGCCCTTGCCGCGCTGCAGCAGCGCGACCGCGAGTGCATACGGCTCCAGCTGTTGAGTCTTTGCGAAACTGCCGAGTCGCTTGCCGTCGGCAGCCGCGTCGGCATAGTTGCTGACGCCGGAGATCTGGACGTTGTCCCAGCCGCCGATGAGCTCCACCTTCGCCATCGTCTCGCGGCGGATCTTCTCGGCGCTCGACGGATCGTCGAGGCGCTTGAGGAACTCCTCGGTGCTGCCGGCGCGGCTCCAGACGGGGAAGAGATTCGTCAATCCCGTCTGATACGCGACGTAGGGATACCGATCGAAGGCGACATCGATGCCGCGGGGATCGGGCGCTTTCGTCGGCGTCGTGGCGGCGGGCCGCTTTGTCCGCGAGGACGCCGCCGCGCCGCGACCCTTGGACGCCACTGGCTTGCGCGCCGGCTCGTTAGGCTTCGCGGTTGCGTCCAAGCCGCCGCGGGCGCGGTGAATGTGCGCGAAGATCTCGTCGAGCTTGCCCCAGTTCCGCGGTCCCTCTGTCTTCAGGTGCGAGATCTGGAGCGGGCAGCCGGCGCCGGTGGCGACGGCGATCGACTCGTCGATTGCCTCGAGAACGTGGTCGTCCTCATTGCGCATGTGAGTCGCGTACGGCAACCTGCGAGACGCGAGCGGCTTGCAGAGCGCGATCAGTTCCTCGCGCGTCGCGAAGGCGCCCGGCGTGTACTCGAGGCCCGAGGACGCGCCGCACGCGCCCTCGGCGAGCGCCTGCTCGACGATCTGCGTCATCCGCGCGATCTCCTCTTCGGTGGCGGGTCGATCGACGTTGCCGATGACGATGCCCCGCACGGTGCCGAGTCCCACCATCGACGCAACGTTCACGCTCGGCTGCAGTGTTTTCACGGCATCCCAGTAGGCGGCAAAGCCGGGGAAGGCGCGGCCGCCCTCTCCGTCACCGTCGGCGCGGCCGGCTGGCGCGCGAGACGAGCCATCCTGACCGACGACAATCGTCGTCACGCCCTGCCTAACGATCGATTCGGCGCGCGGATCGGTCCAGAGCGAGCCGTCGCCGTGGGAGTGGATGTCGATGAATCCAGGCGCCACCGCCATGCCGCGCGCGTCGATCACCACCGCACCCTCGTCCTGCAGATTCTTGCCAATGGCGACGACACGGCCATTGTCGATTGCGACGTCCGCCTCGATACCAGGCGAGCCGAGACCGTCGAAGACGGTGCCGCCGCGGATGACGAGTGCATAACGACGGCGCCAGGGCAGCACGAGGCGCGGCGATCCGACCAGCGCCGCCATCGTCGCCCCCGCGCTCACGACAAAGGAACGTCGAGAGATGGGCATGAGCGTTCTGAATTGTGGTTGTTGCGTTGGGTGCAGGATTCGCGCCGGGAGCTCGACGGTGAACGGTAGGTCACTACTCGGAGAAGATGTTGAGCTCCGGCCGCGTGGATGCCGCGCTCTCCTTGCCAAGGACGAGGCGCACGAAGGCCGGCCACCAGTCGTGCTGGTCGTCGAGGTGACGGTATTGCTCGAGCGCGGCCCACGTCTTCTCGTGAATGTCTTTGGCGCGATCGCGCGCCTGGTCGCTGGAGATCCCCTCGCGCTTGAGCACGCGCCGGCCGATCTGGGCGTGGAGAACCTCGTCGGCCCAGTCGTAGTCGTGGAAGTGCGCGGACAGCGCGTCACCCGCGGCGACGGCGGTCTCGTACTCGTATCGCTTCCCGGTTTCGCCGGGCATGAGCGATTGCTCAATTGCGTAGAGCATCATCTGCCGCTCGACGGGCGTCGCGTGCAGATTGAGCCGCAGCGCGAAGCTGACGTTGAGCGGGATCTCGCGTCGCCAATCGACGCCGCGCGACTCGAGGGCCACGGTGCCCATCATCGCGTGGCGCGCCTCGTCCCAGAGCTGCCGCGAGTAATCGCGATAGAACTCCCACGGCTGATCCAATCGCTCGGTCATGAACGACGCCATCATCTCGGGAACATCCATCTCGAGCGCGCGCTTGCAGAGGAGCGCGAGATTGCGTTCGTCGGCGGGGACATCGGCCATGTTGTAGACGAGGTGCGGAGCGAACTCGAAGTTGTAGCGGCCGTGGAAGCGTTCGTCGCGACGGGGATGGAAGTCGTGGCGAGGGAGCCGTGGTGCGTGGAGCGTCTCGTCGACGGGTTTCGGCTCGACGTCACCGGCGATTCCACCCGCGGCGGCGAGATACGCCCGGAGGTGGTCGATCCAGCCACGCTGTTCCTCCATGTCATGCGCTGTGCCGGCGCTCCAGGCGATAGCATCGTCGACGTCGAGGAGCGCGAACTTCAGGATGCGGCGCGTCGGATGATCGACGAGAGGATTGGTGCGCGCAACGTGCTCGCGATACGCGTCGGCGAGTGCGGGATAGAGAACGCGGTAGACGCCGGCGAGGAGGTCGCCGGTATCCTGCGCCGAGTCCACTTGCTCGAGGAATTCATCGAGGGCGGCTGCTGAGGGGTCGTCTTGGGGAATGGCGTCGAGCCGCGGCGTGGGGTTTCGCATCTCCATAACACGACGTCGCAGCGCGTCGACGTGTTCGGCGCTCTGCCATTGATGGAGCGCGAGCGCGCACTTGACCTCCCACACGGGCTCACTGGTGAGGTGCGCGATGAGAATGCCCATGAGCCGCCGCTCGACCCAGTGAAATCGCAGCAAGCGGCGCACGTTCTCGTCGACGGAGAAGCCGAT
>JAJKIR010000182.1 GCA_021154325.1 Gemmatimonas sp. | reverse complement strand
ACTCGATGAATATGGGCTTACCGGTGCGGGCCACTTCGGCCAGCGGAACAGGCGCGTCGAGGGAGAACTGCTGCAACGTGGCTGTCACGTCGGCAGTCAGGCCAATCGCGTGAACCAGCGTGAGGACGTCCCGCGCCGGCGCCGAGAGCGGAGCACTCGGTGGAGATACCACCCGCTCGGGGGTCGACCCCTGAGGGGCGAGTTCTGCGAGGGTTACGACGACAGCGCTGCTCGCACCGAGCACAGTGAGCGCCTGCTGTTCGACGAGATCGGCGGCTTCCTCGGCAGTGAGGGAATCGGTCAACGAGCCGCTCAACGCCGCCAGCGAGCGCAATCGGAGACTCGCATTGGAGACCGCGCCCGCCTTTTCGTTAGGCGCGGGCCGGTCGGGGGACGCGAAGTCCTGGAGAAGCGTGCTGTTGGGGAGACGGTCGGCATCGGACGTGGCGGCCATTGGTTCGCACCTCGGAAGAGGCGTCGCCAGAAGCGCCACACTGGAATGGCCTGACCGTCATTGCCATTCCGACTGCGCTGGTGTCCAACTTCGCAGTGGCAACAATGTGGCTTACCGAGCATAGTTTGTCAAGCAGAGCCCGTTGCACGTCGCCGTGCCGAACGGCGATGGACACCGGGTGATTCTCAAACACTCATCGCCTCCCTTGACCAACCTTACTCCTTTCGTCCATTGAGCTTCGGCCATCCGATTACGATTGCGATCATCGACGACAACCGGCTCGTGCGCGACGCCCTCGCGGCCATGCTCAAGCAGGTCGCCGGCGTGAGCGTCGTCACCTCGGCCGGTGCGGACGTGACGTTTCTCACCGAGACGAAGCCGGACGTGTGGCTGCTCGATGTCGGATTGCGCGACCAGGAGAGTCTCCACGTGGCTGCGGCGCTGCTCAACGAAAACGCGCACGCGAAGATCATCGTCATGGACATCATCCCGGTGCACGAGGACATCATGGAGTTCGTGAATACCGGTGTCTCGGGCTTCGTTTTGAAAGACTCCACCTTCGACGATTTTCTCGGGACGATTCGCTCGGTGGCAGCGGGCCAGAAGGTATTGCCACCGCGGATGACGCAATCGCTCTTTTCGCAGATTGCGAAAGCGGCCGTCCGAGGCGGGACGGCGGAGACGCTCGACGAGGTGCGCATGACGCCGCGAGAGAGCGAGGTGATCGCGCTCATCGGCGAAGGGTTGAGCAATAAGGAAATCGCCCAGCGGCTCGAGATCGCGACACACACCGTCAAGAGTCACGTTCGCAACGTCATGGAGAAGCTGGCGTTGCATACGCGGCTGCAGATCGCGGCCTACTCTCGGCGATAACGCCCGCGAAAGACGGCACCTCCCTGGCGCGATCTCGCCTGTAGCCATCGCGCTGCACCGGAGGCGTTGCCAACGCTATGCGAAGCGGTAGCTACCTACTCTGTCACCCGTTCGTGCGATAGGCGCGGAGTAGCACTCCAGCTACTCTTCCCCCTGCGCCTCAGCTGAGCGCGGTACCGCACAGAGTACCGCAGCCTAACGATAGAGGCGGCGTGAGTTAGCGGGAGCAGAGCCACCGACCGGTGCTTCATGAGCGCTGTTGGCAGCGAGCCCGCAGCCAGCGATAACAGAGGACTGGCGCTCCACCGTGCGTCCGTGGCGTGATCCCAGCCACGCAGACGCGAGTGCACCGCGCTCGCGTACACACTGAATGATTTGGCGATTTAGCGAACACTCGTTCCTACGCCTCGGGATTTCACGAAGGCCCAACAGGAGCACCATGAGGAGTACCATGAATGACCGAACCCGCCGAGCGGTGAGGTTCGGTGCGCGGGCTCTCGCCGCGACCGCAATCGTACTGGCCGCCGCGTGCGATGTACACAAGCTGTCCGGCCCAGGCACATTGGCACGCATCGCCGTATCGCCTAACGCGACACTGGCCGCCGGCACCACACAGCAGATGATCGCGCTCGGCTACGACGCCGAAGGGCGAGAGGTCTCGATATCGCCGACATGGTCCGTCGTCGCGAGTGGAGGCACGATCAGCTCGATCGGCGTGTTCTCCGCGGGCCTCGTCACCGGCTCGTTTGTGAATACCGTCCTGGCGTCCGTCGGCGGAATCTCTGGCCGCGCCTCCATTACCGTGACGCCGGGTGCGCTGGCCTCCATCGTCCTTACGCCGAATCCGACCACCCTGGCCGTCACCACCACACGGCAATTCGTCGCCGTCGGCAAGGATGCGGGAGGCAACGTCGTTCCGTTCAGTCCAACGTGGTCCATCGTCGCAGGCGGCGGCACGATCAACCAGTCAGGCATGTTCACCGCGAATGGAGCGGTGGGTACGTACGGCGGAACGGTGCAGGTCGGCAGCAACGGCGTTGTCGCATTTGCTACGGTGCAATTAACGGCCGGGCCGTTGGCGAAAATCACGGTGTCGCCGAATGCCGCCACGACGCTGATCAACGGCCAGCAGCAGTTCACCGCCGTCGGCAGCGACGTCGCCGGAAATCCGATCGTGATTGTTCCCACCTGGGCAATCGTCGCGAATGGCGGCGGCATCAACGGCACTGGCCTGTTTACCGCTGGCGTCGTCACCAACACGTTCGCGGGCACGGTGCAAGCGAGCAGTGGCGGGCTGTCAGGCACGGCGACCGTGACCGTGACAGCGACGACTCCGCCGACGCCGTTCGTCGATCTTGGCGTCGCTTCGCCTAACGGCATCATGGCCGGGACCGCGGTCACGTGCGTCACCGGAGGAACCATCAATGCCGACGTGAGCGTCAGTCCGGGCAATACGGTCACCGGCTTCGGGCCGTGTGTGATCACGGGTGTTCAGCATCTCGGCGACGCCGTCGCGTCACGGGGGCAGATCGACCTCACCACCGCGTACAATACGCTCGCCGGACTACCGTGCTCACCGTCGAACGCCATCGTCGGCAATCTCGGCGGAACGACCAAGCCCGCGGGCGTCTACTGCACCGCGAGTGGAATCGGGGTCACGGGCACGCTGACGCTGGATGGCGGCGGCGATCCGAACGCGACCTTCATCTTCCAGGCCGGCACTTCGCTCATCACCGCCGGCAATGTCGTCCTGATCAACGGCGCGAGTGCCAGGAACGTGTACTGGCAGGTCGGCAGCTCGGCAACGATCGGCACGTCATCGCAGTGGCAGGGCAATATTCTCGCGCTCACAAGCATCACGCTGGTCGACAACGCAACGCTGCTCGGGCGCGCGCTGGCACGCAACGGCGCTGTCTCGTTAGGCACGAACAACGTCATCACGCTGCCGTAGCCACACGGCCATTCAAGGAGAGATTCACATGTTACAGAGAGTACTTACGATCGCTTTTGCGGCGCTGGTCTGGGCCGTGCCGGCCGTCGCGCAGCAGCGCGGAACGGTGGAGCTCGGAGGATTCGGCAGCGCAGCGTCCTTCGACAAGAGCCTTACCCTCAACACCGCCTACGGTGGCGGCGGCCGCATCGGCATTTTTCTCGATCCGCGGTGGTCGGTCGAGTTCGAGAGCGCCGAGATGCGCGCGACCCGTACGCTCGGGCTTCGCGACGTGAACGTCGGTGTTCTCTCGTCACGACTGACGGCCGTCCCGATCAAGACCGGCGCGCTCTCGATTTTGCTCGGCGCCGGCGCCGGCATCGGTACCGAAACGAATTTCATGCATACGTATGGACTCAACGGTTTGATCGGGGCCAAGATCGCGCTGAGCAACTCCGCTGCGCTGCGCGTCGATGGAGTCATGGATTGGCTTGCCAACAACCGTTGGAAGTCGTTCAAGACCGTGCACGTTGGCCTGAGCCTCTACCGACACCCGAACGTCCGCCTCACGACGCACACGATGATGCTCGCAGTCCCGGCGGGACCGATGGCGCTGCAGCGGGCAGATTCCGTCAACGCCGACGAGCAATCGCGTTTGCGTCGTGTCGAGGCTGACTACCACCAGCTGCGCGATTCGCTCGCGCGTCATGATGTGAGCGCTCGACTGCAATCCTCCGCCTCGGCGTTGGCGACGATGGAGGAGAAGATTCACTTCGCAACTGATAACGCCGAGCTCAGTCTGCAAGCGAGGACCATTCTCGAGTCGAAGATTGCGGTGTTCCGAGCGAACCCCGGAATGCGGATCATCATCATCGGCAACACGGACGAGCGCGCGACTGACGCGCATAACATGGGGCTCGGGCGTCGTCGCTCGGACGCCGCGAGGGCGTATCTGGTCGCGCATGGCGTCGAGGCCACCCGGATCGAAGTCACGAGCGAAGGCGAACGGGCTCCCACGGCGGCGGGCACCTCGACGAACGCTCAGGCGCAAAACCGACGTGACGAGTTTCGACTCCTCATTGCGTCCGATTACCTGGTGTCGCCGAAGCCGTAGCTGGCTCTTCAGCGAGCGCGCGAAGGCGCGCTCGCTGAGCGATAGCCAGGAGGGACGCCAAAAGGAGGAGCAATGCGACCAAGCCGATTTAGCGGAGAGCAGATCAAGGGCGCGTTGTCGCAGGTGCGCGGCGGAACGCCACTGGTATCGATGTGCCGGACATTAGGCATCACGCAGACGACGTTCTACCGTTGGCGCCGGAAGTATGGCGACGGCCGCGCGACCGATGCGCATGCAGTGCGCGCGTTGGAAGACGAGAACCACAAGCTGAAGCAGCTCGTGGCCGATCTGTACCTCGAGCGGCAAGTGCTGCGGGAATCGCTCACCAAGCAGAAGGCCGTGCGGCACGCCCGTGCCCCGAAATGACCATAGCGCGCCCTCGGGCGCCGGAACCACCTTCCACCATGAGGCTCGTCATGCAACATCTCGACGTTGTTTCCATCGTACGTCGTGCTCGCGGCGGTGCCGCGTGTCTGCTCATCGCACTGGCAATCTCCGCCTGCGCGACGCTCAACAAAAAGGAGGAGGGCGCGATCATTGGAGCCGGTGCTGGCGGCGCCATTGGCGCTGTCATCGGCAATCAGACGGGATCGACTACCAGAGGGGCGATCATCGGCGCTGTCGTGGGCGGCGTCGCCGGAACAATCATCGGCAACCAGATGGACCAGCAGGCGAAGGAGCTCAAACAGAACATCCCGGGTGCGACCGTCGCGCGGATCGGTGAAGGCATTCAGGTCACGTTTGCCTCGGGCCTGCTCTACGACTTCGACTCGGACGTCGTGCGCGCCGTCGCGGCGGAGAATCTCCGCAATCTGGCCGCGAGCCTGGGCAAATATCCGAATACTGATCTGCTCATCGTCGGCTACACGGACTCCGAAGGCACGAGCGACTACAATCTCGCCTTGTCGGAACGGCGGGCGATGGCGGTGTCGAGCTTCCTGGCAACCCAGGGCGTGACCGTTGGCCGGCTCCGGACGGCTGGCCGCGGCGAGATGGAGCCAGTCAGCACGAACGACTCCGAGGTCGGACGGCAGCTGAATCGGCGCGTGGAGGTGGCGATCTTCGCCAACGCCGGCGCCCGGGCGGCGCATGGCCACTAACCCGGCGAGACCGCGGCGACCCGAGAAGGGCGTGGCACGGCTGCAAGCAAATCAGCTGTTACGCGCGCTCTCGGCCGCGGACTATGCGCTCCTCGTACCCCACCTCAGACGCGTGCCCCTCGCCGTTGGCGAGATCATCTCGAGGCCGCGTGCCCGCCCGCGTCACGCCTATTTCCCCGAGACGGCGGTGCTCTCGCTCATCATCGTGATGGAGGATGGCGCTGCCGTCGAGGCGGCAACGGTGGGCAACGAAGGCGTGGCGGGACTGTCGGCATTCCTTGGCGACGGCGCGATGAGCTCGCAATGTCTTGCGCAGATCGCCGGCGATGCCCAACGCCTGCCCGTGGTCGCGCTGGCGGCGGCAGTCGCGAAGAGTCCGGCGTTGGATGCCCTCCTCCGACGATATGCCCAGGCGTTCATCAACCAACTCGCTCAGTCGGTCGCCTGCAACCGGTTGCACAGCATCGACCAACGCTGCGCGCGCTGGCTGCTCATGACTCACGATCGCGTCGGCGGGGGAGACGCGTTCGATCTCACTCAGGAATTTCTCTCCTTCATGCTTGGTGTGCGGCGCGAAGGGGTTTCCGCGGCCTCGCGCTCGCTGCAGCAGCTCGGCATCATTCGCTATCGCCGCGGCCACATTTCAGTACTCGATCGTCCCGCGCTCGAGCGCGCGTCGTGCGAGTGCTATGCGGAGACCCGCGGCGACTTCGCACAGCTGTTTCGATGACGCGTGGCTTGCCGAGGCAACGGGTTCCCGCGCGTCACTACGTCTCGGCGCGCCAGTACATGTCCCGTCGAATGTAGGTGGCCGTCCTTCCCGTGCTGTTACAGCGGATCTGACTCTCGGGCATTGGCGAGGCGTCGAACGACACCTGGTCGACGAAGCTAGCAGCAGACTTGTGCTCCGCCGCGCAGCACTTGCACTTGAAGTAGACGCACATACGGCCTTCCTCGGGTTGATGGAACACTCATCAGGCGGTCCGTGGCAGATGGACGGTAAACGTGGTGCCTGCCGCGGCCGAGGACGTCACCTCGATCCGCCCCTCGTGCGCGGCCACGATCCTGTCGACGATGTACAATCCCAGGCCGAGATGTCGCCGGTCGCGCACGCCGCCGGGCGGAAGCTCCTTCATCGCGTCGAACAGATGATCCATTTGATCCGCCGCGATCGGTGCTCCCTCGTTATGCACCGTGATCACGACTTCTTCGGCATCGCCCGT
>JAJKIR010000181.1 GCA_021154325.1 Gemmatimonas sp. | reverse complement strand
TACGTCGCGATGACGCGCTACTTCGAGACGATCGGGCCGAGCGGCGTGCGGATGATGCGGCAGACGGCAGCGACGCAGATCAGCGTCGATCCGGGCCCGCGACCCGAGGAGCGGTGGCGGCTGCTCTGCGATCTCGCTCCGTATCTCACCGCGATCTTCGCGAACTCCCCTCGTTATGCCGGGAGCGACACGGGCGATCGGAGCTTCCGTGCCCGGTGTTGGCGGTCGCTGGACCCATCGCGAACGGGGATTCCGCATCCTGAGTCGCCCGCGGTGGAGGCGTACACGCGCTTCGCGCTCGAGGCTGTCGACATGACACGGACAGATGCCGGCGGCGCCTACCGCACCTTCGGCGAGTGGGCGAGCAACGACGACGCGACCGAGGACCAGTGGGAGAACCATCTCACGACGCTCTTTCCAGAAATACGGCCGCGCGGTCACCTTGAGCTGCGGTGCATCGACGCGGTGGATCCGGACCTCGTGGGTGCGGCGCTCGTGCTCGTGGCCGGTCTCGTATACGATCCGACAGCAACGCGGGAGGCGAGAGCGCTCATGGGGCCCGCCGATGAGGAGATGCTCAATCGGGCCGCCCACTGCGCGCTTCGCGACAAGGTGCTGCTGAGCGGCTGCCAGGCACTGGTGGAGATCGGGCTCCGCGGGGCCCGCGCGCTCGGCGAGCGCATCATCGAAGGCGCGGAGCTGGAGCGGGCGGCGGCTCTCTTCGGCAGGTGGACGGGGCAGGGCCGATCGCCAGCGGACGCCCGTTAGGCGCCAGGAAACGCGCGGCGAATGCGGACCGTTCGCTCGAGGTCGTCGCGTGTCTGCAGCACCTTCTGGCGCAGGTCGATGGGGAGCTTCGGGTGTTCGGCCAGATAGTCGTCGATCATCCGGAGCGCGGCGTCGTCATGCTGGCCGCCAATGAAGGCGCTGAGCCAGGAGCCGAGAAAGAAGATGCGGCGATTGCGCTGGATCCAGGGCAAGCTGTCGAGCGCGGGCGCGAGATAGCGGATAGTGAGATTACTCTGCTCGGGATCATTGAAGGCGCGGAGGCTCGCCGTGACCCATTCCTCATTGAGCGTCGTGTCGGCGAAGTAGCGCGTGAAGTACGCGCGTTTCGTCGCGGCGTCCGGACGGGCGGCACCGGCGACGAAGGCGCGGCGCTGTCCGCCGGCGGTGGTATCGCGTCGCTGCTCGTCGCTAAAGCGCCGCTCTGCGCTCGCTGAAATCACCGCGAGGAGTCGCGTGACGATGGTCCAGCGGCTGGGTTGGCGAAGTGGCAGGCCGGCCGCGGTCGTGCTGTCGAGCCACGCGTCGAGGCGCGCGAGCGCGTCGGGTGACGTCGCGACATCGATGTACGCGTCGAGTGCGGTGCGGCGAATGCCGTAAGGCCGGCTGGAGTCGGCGGCAATCGCGAGAAAGAGGCGCTCCGCAGCCGGCGTGATGGCCGCCCGCGCGGCAGGCGAAAGGTAGGCCTCGATGCCGCGGCGCGCGCGACCGATGATGCCCGCGGCGATCTGCTCGTCGCGTTCGTTCGGCAGCTCGCGCATCGCGGTCGCGAGGAACTGTGCTGGCGAGAGACGCGTCTCACGGACGAGATCCCAGAGCGCGCCCCAGAGCATCGCACGCAGGAACCCGTCGTCGACCGTGCCGATGTGCTGTTCCAGCCAGCGTGTGGACGCGCTGTCGGGGAGCACGAGCGCGTAGGCGTAGTCGTTCGCGTTGGCGAAGACGAAGTCCGGCGCGGGAGTGCCGGCAGCCGCGCGCACCTCCGTCGTCTCCCCGCGCAGCACGACGGGGAGAAGCATGGGGGGAGCGCCATGCCTAACGATCGCGACCTGCGTCCTGATAGGCCACGGCGCGGAGCCGGAGAGCCGAGGCTGCGCGGGCCGCTGCACGAGCAGTAGGCGGCGGATCGTTCCGCCGCGGACCTCGACGTGCTGCTCGACGACGGGCATGCCGGGGCGGAGGATGTACTGCTTTCCCCACTCGTCGAGCGACTGACCAGCCGCCCGCCCGATCGACGCGAGAAGATCGCGCCAAGTGGCGTTCCCGTATCGGTGCGCGATAAGAAAAGCATGGACGCCGGCTCTGAAGGCAGAGTCGCCGACGAGATAGTCGAGCTGCTTGAGAACCCCTGGCGCCTTGTTGTAGACGATCGCGCCGTAGTTGCTCTTCGCCTGATCGAGGTTCGCCAGCTCCTGCCAGATGGGTGTCGTGCCAGCCGTGAGGTCGACGTCGTAGGCTGCTGGCTTGTTCCGCAGGTAGAACGACATCCATGGATTCGGGAGTCCCTCGAGCTGCTGCATCTTCGCCGCCATGTAGGTCGCGAAGCCTTCCTTCAGCCAGAGGTCGTCGAACCAGCGCATCGTGACGTCGTCGCCGAACCACTGATGCGCGACTTCGTGGTAGATCGTCGCGCGCCGACCGAGACGCTGATTCAACGTCGGCGGTTCACGATAGATGAACGACTCCTCGTTGAACATCGTGACGCCCGGGTGCTCCATCCCGCCAAATGGAAAGGAGGGAGAGAGCATGTACTGGAACTGCTGGAACGGGTACGGAACACCGAAGTAGCGCTCGAGCGAGCCTAACGCGGAGCCGACCTGATCCTGCAGCGAATCGACCTCGACCTCGTGCGCGCGGGACGCGCGCACGAGGAGCGGCGTCGCCCGCGGACCGCCGACGAAGCGCTGGTAAGGGCCCGCGGCGAATGCAAAGAGGTACGTGGGGAGCGGCTCGCTCTCGGCGAAGCGGAAGATGGTCGATGCGGCGCGGACGCGCTGCGAGAGCGTCTTGCCGTTGGCAATTGCCGTCCACGCGCTCGGCACGGTGAGGGCGAGCGTCAGCCTCGCCTTGAGGTCGGGCTGGTCGAAGCAGGGGAAGAGCGCATGTGCGTCGGATGGAACGAGCAGCGTGTACAGGTAGTCGCGCCTGTCCGTCTCGTCGTGAAAGCGGATGATCGGGGCGCCCGCCGGCGCGATGAGCGTCGAGAAGCGGGCGGCAACGACGTTCACGCCACTCTTCAGGAGCCGTCCGGGAATCCGTAGGTGCTTTCCGTTCCAGTCGACACGGTCCAGAGGCGCGGCGTTGACCGTGACCGAAGCAAGCGCGGGCCCACGGAAGTCGACGATCACATCGCCCGGACGCCGGAGCGCAAAGGTGATCCGCACGTCGCCGGTGGCGGTGTCGGCGCGCGAGAGGTCGAGGTCCAGAGCGTAGCGCACGTCGCGGATCTCGGCAGCGCGTTGGGTGGCGAGCTCGCGGGACACGCCGCGCGCCATCAGGCCCGTGGAATCGATTCCCGCCTGCGTCAGCAGCGCGAGAAGAGTGAAGGGAAGGAGCATGGAGGGACGCTACTTTCGGAGGCGTGGGCCAGCAACCCGCACGACGCCAGTGGACGCAAGACGTCGCGCTACCTATCGTTCGCGCGACTCTGACTCGAGACATGCAGACACACGAGACGCTACATGCCGCGGCGCGCGCGGACATGCAATCCGGGGAGCAGGACGGAGTGGTGATCGAGCTGCTGCACGATGACGCGCAAGCGCCGCGTCGCGCGACCGAGGGCTCGGCGGGCTACGACCTCTTCGCTTATCTGATTGAGCAGGCGGTCGAGTGCTCCGACGGCGTACGTCGCTGGTCGATTGCCGCGGAGGCGACCAACCAGGGAAGTCGTGTCCTGCTGAGCCCCGGAGCGATGGCGCTGATTCCACTCGGCTTCAAGGCGCGCCTGCCTAACGGCTACGAGGCGCAGATCCGGCCGCGGAGCGGCGCGGCGTTCAAGAAGGGGCTGGGTATTCCCAATGCACCCGGCACCGTGGACTCCGACTTTCCCGACGAGTGGCGCGTCATCGTGCGCAACACCACGGAACATCCGCTCGAGATCACACACGGTGAGCGCATCGCGCAGATGGTGCTCCATCGGTACGAGGTGCTGCCGTTCCGTTCTGGAAGAGTGGGCGTTTCGACGGAGCGAATGGGCGGTTTCGGAAGCACGGGGCACTAGCCACCGTCGAAAGACGCTGGCTCTTGCGGAGCCTTGTAAACGCCTGTACAACTGTCGGGCCGCCGCGCACCGCCCGGGCGCCGTGCGACATCCCCACAGCCGTGATACCGCTCAGCGCGGGAGGGTCCACATGTTCAATAGGAAGGTTTTCGGTGCCGTATTCGCCGCGGCGCTAGTTGGTGCCTGCAGCGAGCAACCCGCCAGGTCGTCGCTCGGCCCTACTAGTGCGCCGAGTCTGATCGTGAACGGCACGCCAACAGGTTCGAGTTACTCGAGCGTCGGCGCCCTCATGGTTGACTTCAACAATGACGGGGTGCTCAACGGAGACGACGAGGATTGTACGGGCAGCTTGATTGCACCGGACGTCTTCCTGACGGCGGCGCATTGCGTTGTCGACCCCGTTTACTTCCCGCCGGGGACGCAGTTCTATGTCTCATTCGCGCCGGATCTCTACGCCAAATCGATCAAGGTGATCAAGGCGACGAGCGTCGTTCATGATCCCGGTTACGGTCACGACCAAGCCAATCTTCACGATGAAGCCTTGGTCTTCCTTCCGAAGGGATCCACCAAGGGAATGACGCCACTCACACTCCCGCGCGCGGGCGCGCTCGACATCATGGCGGCGCAGGGCGGCCTAACGAACTCCGTATTCGTGAACGTCGGCTATGGCACGTCGGCTTCACGAACGGGAATTCCCGCGTTCGGCTACGACGGGAAGCGAAACATGTCGCAGTCGCCGTTCATGGCACTCCAGCCGAACTGGCTCGGCCTGCTGATGAATCAGAGCGCGACCGGTTTGGGCGGCGACTGTTACGGCGATTCAGGCGGTCCGAAGTTTCTGGTCGGCGACAACTCGACGGTGTACGCGACGGTCACGACCGGCGACTACAACTGCCGTGCAACGACGTGGGATTTCCGCACCGACACGCCGACAGCGCGCAGCTTCCTCGGTCAATTCCTCTCGCTGCCGTAGCGCTCGCCGGCCCGGCGAAAGCGCCGCACGACAATCCACGGGAAATGAAAAGGGCTGGCAGTCCGAATCTGCCAGCCCTTTCACGATTGTCACGGGAGTCGTGTTGTCACGAGCGACCCGCGACGACCACCGGTTCCGCTTGGGTCAGGGACCGGTAATGATTGTCGTACCTTACGCGTTCACGTGACCCAAGCTAGAAGCCGAATTATTAGACAATGGATCACCTCCTCGCTTTAGGGTTGAACATGTCGGATCCAGACAGCAATCCACAACGCACTTCCGTACCCTAAACGGCGGCACGGCGTTCCGCAACGCCGACAAATCTCTTGCACGAGGAGCAGAACTCGCCGTGATCACCGAACGTAGTGGCCGCTAATGCCACCACGCTTCTCCTTCCTCAAGCGCGGCTCCTATTTCGACATGAGCCGCTCTCCACGCTACAGCGTTTTGTTCGCGCTCCCGCTGCTCATCGCCTATGAGGCGCTGGCCGCGGCGCTCGCCGGTCCACGGAGCGCGTCGCAGGTTCGCAACGGCGCCGACGTCCTTCTCAAGGAAGGATTCATCGCCGTCGCCGGACGCAACGGACCACTCATCTTCATCGCTGCGGTCGTCGGGGTCGGCATCTGGTTCATCGCGCGCGACATCAAGCGAAGCGGACAGGGAGTGCGGCCGCTCGTCTTCGGGGGGATGCTGGCCGAGTCGATCGCGCTGGCGGCGATCTTCGGGGTGGTGATCGGTACGATGACGGTGAAGCTGCTCGGCTCGCTGCACGTTCTCGCGATGACGGGAGCACCGACGACCCAGATCGCAGCTATGAGCTGGACGACGCGACTGATGCTCTCACTCGGAGCCGGGCTGTACGAGGAGCTGCTCTTCCGGGTCCTGCTCGTCTCGGCGCTCGCCGCGGGCGCGCGGATCGTTTTCGGATTCGGAACGCGGGGCGCCGGCGTGTTCGCGACGATCGTTGGCGCTCTGATCTTTTCCGGCTTCCACTATATCGGTCCGTACGGCGATCCATTCCGATTGACGTCGTTCACCTTCCGGGCAATCAGCGGCGTGGCCTTCAGCGCACTTTATCTGACGCGCGGATTCGGCATCACGGCGTGGACGCACTCGCTCTACGACGCGTTCCTCCTTCTGGGTTGACCGCCTAACGGCGGCGCAGGATCTCCTCGAAGAGGTCGACGGCGCGGAGGTCGCCAGACTGTCCGAGCCAGAAGAGGGCCTGAGCTCGCGCCGCGGGATGAGCATTGCGCCGTGCGACCTCGAGCAAGCGCGGAATGGCAATGTCCTTTGGCTGCTGAGAGAGCGCGAAGACGGCGCTGCCACGCACATCGTCATCGGCGTCATCGTCGTGGTCGGCAACGCCGAGCGCAGCCGCGGCGCCGCGAGCAAGCCAGAAGTCGACCGAGCTGCGGATGGAGCGCGAGAGGCGCTCGTCACGCGCGAAGCGAAGGAGTGTCGGCCAAGGGTCGATGCTATCGGCCAGGACGAGTGGGAGCACCGCGTCGCTTGCGGCGCGGCCGTTCGCCTGCTCGATGATACGCGTGAGATAGGTCGTCGCCTCGTTCACTCCGACCGTTCCGAGATCGCGGCGCTCGCCGGTGTCCCTCTCGCGCAAGGGGCCGGCGAAGGTGCGGAGCCGAAGCACCTCACCCCGGCTCAATGTGGCGCGAACGTGGACCGGTCCCGGAATACAGGGAGGCCAGTCGTCACCGCCCGAGCTGTGCCCCGAGAAGCTGCCACGCT
>JAJKIR010000180.1 GCA_021154325.1 Gemmatimonas sp. | reverse complement strand
GATCGGTCGTTCTCCGAATTCAACGTGATCTTCTGCCGGAACGTGTTGATCTACTTCGATCGCGAGCTGCAGGATCGCGTGCACGCATTGTTCTACGAGAGCTTGTCGATGTTCGGCGTGCTCGCGCTGGGTTCAAAGGAGACGCTGCGGTTCTCGAAGTACGAGCCTTGCTATGAGAAGCTGCACGCGCGCGAGAAGATGTATCGCAAAGTGAAATAACCAATCGGCGCTCACCGTGGCCTATTCCATTCTGGTCGTTGGCACGTCATGGGGAGGGCTCAACGCGCTGCGGGAGCTGGTGGGCGCGCTGCCGGAGGGCTTTCGCATACCGGCCGTTCTGGTCCAGCACCGACACCGTCAATCCGATCATCTGCTGAGCACGTTCCTGCAAGAGCGGACCCGACTGGAGGTCGTCGAAGTAGAAGACAAGATGCCGATTCAGCCCGGGATGCTGTTCGTCGCGCCGGCCGATTATCACCTGCTGATCGACCGGGGGTTTTTCGCTCTCTCGACCGATCCGCCGGTGCGGTATAGCCGGCCGTCGATCGACGTGACCTTCTATTCCGCGGCGGACGCATACGGTGCCGCGACGGTGGGAGTCGTGCTCACGGGCGCGAACTCGGACGGTTCGCGTGGGCTGCGGCGCATCTTCGATCGTGGCGGGCTCGCGCTCGTTCAGGATCCCCTGACGGCGGAGTCGCCCACAATGCCATCGGCCGCTGTGCGGTGCGTGCCTGCCGCGCGCGTCCAGACGATTCCGCAGATCGCCGCGACGCTCGCGGGGCTCGCGCCAACGGGCAACGATGAGCCGACGGCACGCGGGCTCCAGAGCCAGCACCGCCTCGATGCGCCGCGTCGCTTCTCGCCGCCGGGGAACGCGTGACCGGCGTGCAATCGATGCCTAACGGCGGCGCCGCGTCACGCCAAGTAGGGACGACGGAGCAGGTCGACATTCTCATCGTCGACGATCGCGCCGAGAATCTCCTTGCGCTGGAAGCGATCCTCGAGCCGCTGCACCAGCGGCTCGTGCGGGCCTCGTCGGGCGAGGAGGCACTGCGCAGGCTGCTCGAGCGCGACTTCGCGCTGATCCTGCTCGACGTGCAGATGCCGGGGATGAACGGCTTCGAGACGGCGCGGCTGATCAAGTCCCGCGAGCGTACGAAGTACATCCCGATCATCTTCCTCACGGCGATCAGCAAGGAAGAGGCGTACGTCTTCGAGGGATATTCGGTCGGTGCGGTCGACTACCTCTTCAAGCCGTTCCAGCCCGAGATCCTGCGATCGAAGGTCGCGGCGTTCGTCGACCTGTACGTGCGGCAGCGGAATGTCGCGGCCAAGGAAGCATTGGTGCGCGAGAGCGAGCGTCGCGAGCTCGAGCTGCGCCACATGCGCGAGCTCTGGGAGTCGCAGGCGCGCTTTCGCGAAGTCGTGACATCGGCGCTCGACGCGATAATCCTCTTCGACGACACGAGCACGATCACCCTCTTCAACTCGGCCGCGGAGCGGATGTTCTGCTGTACGAGCGCCGACGCGGTCGGGACATCGATCGCGCGCTTCTTTCCGGATGAGATGAAGACCGTGGACGAGCTGCGCGCCTTCGCCGACGGCCGCGAAGCCGCCGTGGCGTCACATGAGCCGATGCAGAGCGTCCGCGCGTTCTCGGGCCGGCGGGCGAGCGGCGAGGTCTTCCCGGTCGAGGCGTCGGTGTCGCTCCTGAAGTCGCCGGGGAACACGACGTACACGCTGATCGTGCGCGACGTGTCGGAGCGCGTGCGCCATGAGGAGATGCTAAAGCAGCAGGCCGTCTCGCTCGCCAACACGATGAGCGAGCTGAAAGCGCTCAACGACGAGTTGAGCGAGCGGCAGGCGGACCTCGAGCGTGCGATGACGGCGCGGAGCCGCTTCTATGCCTCGATGAGCCACGAGCTGCGCACGCCCATCAACGCCGTCCTCGGCTACAGCACGCTGCTGCTCGAGAACATCTACGGTCCGCTCAACGAGAAGCAGCGCGAAGGCATCGAGCGCACACACAAGGCGGCCAAGCACCTCCTCGAGCTCGTGAACGACGTGCTCGATCTCTCGAAGATCGAAGCCGGGAAGATCGATCTGCGACTCCAGCCGGTGAGCTTTCCGTCGCTCATCGAGGATCTGTTCGTCACGGTGCGGCCGCTCGCCGATCAGTACGGGTCATCGCTCAAGATCGAGCACACGGGTGACTCGATTCGCATCGTGTCGGACCCGCGCCGACTCCGGCAGATTCTGTTGAACCTTCTCTCGAACGCGATCAAGTTCGGGAAGGGGAAGCCGATCCGCGTCGCGCTCCATCGACGGGACGACAACGGTGTCATCATCGAGGTCGTCGATGAGGGGGAGGGCATCGCGCCCGAGGATCAGGAGCGGATCTTCCAGGAGTTCGTGCAGTTGGGGAAGACGCAGCTCACCGAAGGAACCGGCCTCGGTCTGCCGATCTCGCGCCGGCTCGCGGAGCTGCTCCGCGGCTCGCTGACGCTTCAATCCGAGCTGGGACGCGGCAGCACGTTCCGTCTCTCGCTGCCCGCCACCGCGGAGCGATCAGTCAGTGCGCGGCTCGCCGACCAGGACATGACTCCGCGGCCCGCCGACGATCGCTCCGCTCCTGTTGGCGAGCGTAATGGCGACGGCCACGACGACGCGAGAGAGAAGCACACGGCGAGTCACATGGCGAGCTGAATGGCGAGCGTCGCGACGTGATTCGGGTCACGATTTTTCGCGCGGTTCGACCTCTGAACAAACGAGAAGGCCAGCGGTATATTCACGCACTATGCGTGTGCTGTGCGTTGGAAGACATCCCTTTCTCAGCGCTCATCTGTGTCGTTTCTTCGACGCGCTGAATGTGGAGACGAGGCCCGTAGTCGGCCTCGACGATGCAATTGAAGCGGCGGCGGCCTGTCAGCCGGATGCTGTAGTCTGCGATTATGATCTGCTCGCCACGATTTCCCTCGAGGGCTGGGAGCGGGATCCTCTGCTCTCGCGACTGCCGGTGATCGCGGTGAGCCTCACGCGCCGGCCCGAGGAAGTACATCTAATGGATGTGAACGGCATCGCCGGATTTCTGTATCTGCCGACGCTCGAGCGAGAGCGGGCGCTGCAGATGCTGAGCGCCGCCGCGTCGTGGCGGCGAGCGGGTGTGTCGTCGCCAGCATCGTTGCCGTTCCCGGGCTCGCGTTCGGCGCGCCTTTCATCTTGACGTAACGGGATGTAGCCGTGGACAGAAACGATCGGGACGTCGCGGAGACGTCCCGCGTGCCGGCGGCGTCGCTGCGGCCGGCAGATGATCGGCGCCAGCCCGCCGATTCGGGAGAGCGATCGCGCGTGCGAGAAACGGACACGACGGCCACGGCGCTGCCACGAGTCGCGGACTCGAAGGGCGCGCGCGACGCGCGTGCCGGTACGTCGGGAGTGCTCGACGCCCTTTCAAGTGCGGTTGCGGTCGTCGGAGCAGATTGGCGAATTCAGATAGTGAACCGGCAGTGGGAGCGCATCTTCGGTCCCTCCGCCGGCGAGAGTTTACGCCGCGACCTCTTTGCCGCCTTTCCGGATTTCGCCGCCGAGCACGCCGTGCGAATGCTGCGCGCTCTGAAGGGGGACGGCGCCGCACGTCACTTCGACCTCGAGCTCGCGGTTGGGGAGACGGTCGAGCGATTCGGGGTCCGAGCCACGTGCACGGACGATGGCCTGCTCGTGATCGAAGTCTCGGAATCGATGCCCCGGCGTGCCGGCGGCGAGACGGCGCAGCAGTACGCCGAGAACGAGTCGCTGCGCCGGCTCGCGCGCGAGATGGCGGCCGTCGCGGACTCGTCGGCGCTGCTCGAGCTGCTCTGCGCCGCGGCGGGTGAGCAGTGTGATGCCACGGGCGCCGCGGTGCTCCGCGGCTCGGGCGTGGAGGGCGAGGTGGTGGCGGCCACGGGCGCGATGTCGTTAGGCGTGGAGCATCGCTTCCCGCTGCACGGCTCGGTGGCGCAGGAGGCGCTGCACAGCGGGGGCGTGGTGTCGGTGGAGAATTTCACGGCGTCGCAGCGGCCGCTTGCCCGCATCGTCCCTGATCTGCGCATCGGACCGATGCTCGCGGCGCCCCTCATCGCGCACGAGCGCCTGTTAGGCGTGCTGACGGTGGTGCGGGGCGAGCGAGGAGCGGCCTTCTCGGCGCGGGAGGCGCAGCGCCTCCGTGTCATCGCGGACCACGCCGCGCTGGCGATGTGGAAGGCCGAGCTGCTCGAGCAAACGCGCGCCGCGGACCGCGCGAAGGGTCGCTTCCTTGCCACGATCTCGCACGAGCTGCGGACGCCGCTCACCGCGCTCACCGGCTACGAGGAGCTGCTCGCCGACGAAGTGATGGGACCGCTCTCGGAGCCGCAGACCGACGTGCTCGATCGCATGCGGTCCGTGACGCACCACCTCACCGTGATGATCGAGGAGGTGCTCGCGTTCTCGAGCATCGAAGCGGGCCGCGAAGTCGTTAGGCCGACGGAGTTCCTGGCCGAGGATCTCGTGCGCGCTGCCGCCGCGATCGTCGAGCCGCTGGCGCGCCAGAAGCGGCTGCAGCTGACGCTCGTGCCGCCGGACACGTCGATTCGCCTCTCGAGCGACGTCGACAAGGTGCGGCAGATCATCGTCAACCTCGCGGGAAACGCGGTGAAATTCACCGATCACGGCGAGGTCCGCCTCGCGTGGAACGAGGTCGCCGCGTCCGCCGACGACACGACCGATGGTCACCGCGAGGTGCGCTTCAGCGTCACCGATACGGGTCCTGGCATCGCGCCCGAGGACGCCCGACGGCTCTTCCGGCCATTTCAGCAGCTCGACGCGGGGCTCACGCGGCGCCATGGAGGCACCGGTCTCGGGCTCTACATTTCCCAGCGACTCGCGCAGCTGCTCGGTGGGCGCGTCGACGTCCAATCGGAGCTCGGCGTCGGGTCGACCTTCACCCTCGCGCTCCCGGCAGAGTAGGCGGCAGCACCGGCTACATTTCGGGAGGTCCGAATTGAGCCTCTCATGAGCACTCTGCCAATTACTGGTGCATTCAACGACGGATACATCTCCGAGCTGTACGAGACGTATCGTCGCGATCCAGGCGCCCTCGACGAGTCGTGGCGCCAGTTCTTTCGATTCGCGGAATCGCTGAGCGGAACGCGCAGCGATGGCGCGATCGACGAATCGCTCCTCCGCAAGGTCGCGGGCGCGGCCGCTCTCCTCGGTGCGATCCAGCGCTACGGCCACCTCGCCGTTCAGCTCGACCCGTTAGGCTCTCCGCCGCTCGGCGCCGCCGAGTTGAAGCCGGAGTTTCATGGAATCACCGAGGCGGATCTCGCCGAGATTCCCGCCTCCGCGCTCGCCGACGCGCACACCAGCACCCAGCTCACGGGCACCGCGGCTGACGTCGTGCACCATCTCCGCGAGCTGTACTGCTCGACGATTGGTTTTGAGTTCGATCATCTCGAGGAGGAAGCGGAGCGCGACTGGTTCCGCCGCGCCATCGAGGAGCGCCAGATCACCGGACCACTGACTCCGGACGAGAAGCGCGGTGTGTTGCAGCGGCTCACCGAAGTCGATGGATTCGAGCGCTTTCTCGGTCTCGCATTCGTGAACGTGAAGCGCTTTTCGATCGAGGGTGTGGACGCGCTGGTGCCGATGATCGACGAAGCCATCGAGCGCGGCGCGCACGCTGGAGCGCGGTCAGTCGTCATCGGGATGGCGCATCGGGGACGGCTGAACGTCCTGACCCACATCCTCAACAAACCCTATCAGGCGCTGTTCGAGGAATTCCTCGGCCATCACGGGGACACGAACTCCGCCAGCGGCAGCGGCGACGTGAAGTATCACCTCGGGTATCGCAGCGAGCGACACGTCGAGGACGTCGGTGTCGTGGAGCTGAAGCTGGCGCCGAATCCCAGCCATCTCGAGTTCGTGAATCCGGTGCTCCAGGGCGCGGCCCGGGCAAAGCAGCGCGTGGCGGGCGGCGCGCCGGGCGAGCGCGACGAATCGCGCGTACTGCCGATCCTCGTTCACGGCGACGCGGCGTTTCCGGGCGAGGGCGTTGTTGCGGAAACGCTCAACCTCGCGATGCTCGAGGGCTACCGGGTGGGTGGCACGCTGCACATCATCGCCAACAACCAGGTTGGGTTCACGACAGATCCGGTACAGAGCCGATCGACCTACTACTCCAGTGATCTCGCGAAGGGATTCGAGATTCCGGTGGTGCATGTGAATGCGGACGACGCGGAGGCGTGCATTCAGGCGGTGCGCCTCGCAATCGCGTATCGCCAGCGATTCCACAAGGATTTCCTGATCGACGTCGTGGGGTATCGGCGTCACGGTCACAATGAGGCGGACCAGCCGAGCTTCACACAGCCGAAGCTGTACGATCTCATCAAGGTGCATCCGTCGCCGCGGGAAGTGTGGGGCGCGCGGCTCGTGCGCGAGCGCGTCGTTTCCGAGGACGTCGTCCAGGCAATGGATCGGGAGCTCGCCGACACGCTCGAGCACATCTTCGCCGATACGAAAAACGCCGACACCGACGAGTATCCCGCGGTGCACGACGAGGCGCCGAAGACGGACGAGCCGCGCGAGACGGCTGTACGCTCGGAGCAGCTGGTCGCGCTCAACGAACAGCTGTTGCAGTGGCCGTCGACGTTCAAGCTCCATCCAACGCTTCAGCGAACGCTGCCGCGCCGGCGCGATGCGATTCACAACGGCGGTATCGATTGGGGACACGCCGAGGCACTCGCCTTCGCGTCGCTCCTCGCCGACGGTCTCAACGTGCGTCTCACCGGCCAGGACACGGAGCGCGGCACCTTCTCGCACCGCCAGGCCGTGCTCCACGACGCGAATACGGGGGAACGGTACACACCGCTCGCGCGACTGCCGCAGGCTGGTGGAACGTTCGAGATCTATAACAGCCCGCTCTCGGAAACGGCGGTAATGGCCTTCGAGTACGGGTTCAGCACGGCCTCGCCTAACGACCTGGTGCTCTGGGAGGCGCAGTTCGGCGACTTTGCCAATGTCGCCCAGCCGATCGTCGACCAGTTCCTCGCCGCGGATCACGCGAAGTGGAGCCAGGATTCGGGGTTGGTGCTGCTCCTGCCGCACGGCTACGAGGGCCAGGGCCCCGAGCATTCCAGCGCTCGCCTCGAGCGCTACCTCCAGCTCTGCGCCGAGGGGAATCTCATCGTCGCGTATCCGTCGACGCCGGCGCAGTACTTCCACATTCTTCGCCGGCAGGCGCTGCGATCGCCCAAACGCCCGCTCATCCTCATGCAGCCGAAATCGCTGCTGCGACTGCCGGCAGCGGCGTCGAAGCTCGAGGAGTTGGCGTCCGGCTCCTTCCGTCCCGTGATCGAGGACCCGACAGCGGAGCGGCGGCGCGAGGAGGTCCGGCGACTCGTCTTCTGCTCGGGGAAGATCTACTACGATCTCATCGAGCGCGAACGACCGTCGGGGATCGCGATCGCGCGGGTCGAGGAGCTCTATCCCTGGCCGCAGAACATTGCGCGGATCGTGGACTCGTATCCGAACGTGGAAGAGGTGGTCTGGGCGCAGGAGGAGCCGAAGAACATGGGCGCGTGGACGTACGTCTCCCCACGACTCCGTGCGGACATCGGGACGGTGCTTCCGCTGCGGTACATCGGGCGGCCCGAGCGCGCCGCGCCTGCGGAGGGATACCACAACTCGCACGTGCAGGAGCAAGGGCGGATCGTGACCGACGTCCTCACGGTTCCGGCGCCGCAGGGTCGGGCGCGGAAGGCCGCTGTGCGGTGATGGTCGGCGGACGATGGACGGTGGTCCGTTAACCGTTCACCGTTCACTGTTCACTGTTCACGGACAACCCCGAGACATCTTCCCTGACAGTTTTCCTAGCCGGCCGCGCTGTGCTCCCTGGCCCGCTGTCGTAGCTTTCGAGCCGATGAAGAAACGGATCTTCGCGGCGGTAGCCGCCGCAGCGGTGCTCTCATCTCAGCCGGCACGCGCGCAGGGCAACGGCGCCGCCGAGCTCGCGGAGCTCGTGCGTGGACTCGGCGTGAACACGCGCGTGCTTATGATCGGCGCGCATCCCGACGATGAGGATACGCAGCTCCTCACCTGGCTGGCGCGCGGGCGACACGTCGAGACGGCGTATCTGTCGCTGACGCGGGGCGACGGCGGACAGAACCTCATTGGCAATGAGCTGGGTGAGGCGTTAGGCGCGATCCGCACGGAAGAGCTGCTCGCCGCGCGCCGCATCGATGGCGCGCACCAATACTTCACGCGGGCCTACGACTTCGGCTTCTCCAAGAGCGCCGAGGAGACGTACAAGCACTGGCCGAAAGATTCGATCCTGCGCGATGTGGTGAGCGTCGTCCGCGATTTCAAGCCGCACGTGGTCATCGCCGTGTTCAGCGGCACGCCACGGGATGGCCATGGCCATCACCAGGTGTCTGGGCTGCTCGCGCGCGAAGCCTTCGATCTCGCCGCTGATAGCGTCCGGATGCCAACGAGCGTGACGCATGACCGGGCGCCATGGGCGCCGCTCAAGTTCTATCGATCGGCGCGATTCGGCGGCGAGTCGACGTACCGCTTCGACGTCGGTGAGTACTCGCCGCTGCGTGGTGAATCGTACGCCGAGATGGCGGCGGACAGCCGCTCGCAGCACAAGTCGCAGGCGCAGGGTACGCTGCGTCGAAAGGGTGTCATCATGGATGGCGTCCGGCTGGAAGCTTCGCGAGTGAGCACGGTCGTGCCCGGAATGACTGAGAAGTCACTCTTCGACGGGATCGATACGACCTGGGCGCGAGTCGCAGGCGAAGCGGCGCCGAGCTCGCGGGCGGTCGTCGATTCCATTCCACTCGCTATCTCGGCCGTGCAGAGGGCATATGATCCGCTGGCGCCGGAGCGTCTGCTCGCTTCGCTCGATCGCGTGCGGCAGTTGACCGGCGAGGTACGAGGTGGCGCGCGCGACGTCGCGGAGACGATGATCGTTCTCACCAACCGGGTGCAGCGCGCCATTCTAATCGCGTCGCAGGTGGGCAGCGACGTAACGGCTGACCACGAAACGTGGGCTGACGAAGAGCCGATTTACGTGACGACCGCGATCTTCGACCGCGGCGCGGCGCCTATGAAGGCACGTGTGGATTTCGTTCCGCCATCGCCGTCAACACGACTCAAAGAGGCAGCCGCCCTCGGCTCGGTGCAATTCCGCGATACGATCCGTGACACGGCGATCACCGAACCGTGGTGGCTGAGAGCTCCGCGCGTTGGCGACATCTTCAGCACACCGATCACCGCGCGCCCTGAGGGCGTGCTCCCGTCCCGACACTCAGCCTTCATCTCCGCAGATGTTGGTGCCGCACCGTTTGGCGTCTACTGGCCAATCACGTTCCGCTACGCGGATCCGGTGAAGGGCGAGATCGACCGCCCGATCGCGATCGTGCCAGCCGTGAGCGTCACGGTCGACCAGCCGATTCAATATGTGCCCGCCAATCGTCCGTTCGATCGAGTCGTTAGGGTGGAGCTCCGCTCGGCGAGCAACCATGCCCGCAGCGTTCGGGTTTCGTTGACGCTTCCGCGCGGACTCACCGCAGACTCCTCGTCGATCGCGATCGGGCTCCCCGACTACGCTGGGAACTTCGGCGGTGAAGGTGAGCCGCAAGGGATTCCCGGCGGGCGTGCCGTGGCTGGAAATTCGGCAACGCGAACGGTGGAGTTTCACGTTCGTGGAACACTTACCGAAGGGCGCTTCCGGATCGCGGCTACAGCGGAGAGCGAAGGTCATCGTTACGCCACCGGCTACACGCTCGTGGACTACGACCACATCCGGCCGCAGCGTCTCTACCGCGACGCGACGATCGAGCTGAGCGCGGTGAACGTGCAGGTCGCGTCCGGTCTGGCGGTTGCGTACATACCCGGCGTGGGCGACAACGTCGCGCCAATGCTCGCGCAGCTCGGCGTTCCGATCACGATCGTCGAGCCGGACAAGGTCGCCGCGATGGATCTGTCGCGGTTCACCACCGTGGTCGTCGGACCGCGGGCATACGAGTCGAGCCCGGCGCTCGTCGCGGCGAACCCGAAGCTGCTCGACTTCGCGCGTCACGGCCACACTCTCGTCGTGCAGTATGGCCAGTTCGAGATGGCGAACCCCGGGATGATGCCGTATCCCATCACCCTCGTTAGGCCGGGCGACCGCGTCACGGAGGAGAATGCGGCCGTGCGCATCAGCGATCCCTCCTCGCCCATCCTCAACGGCCCTAATCGCATTGGCCCAGCTGACTGGGAAGGGTGGGTACAGGAGCGGTCGCTGTACATGCCGCGGACGCACGATGCACGCTACCGCACGATGGTGTCGATGAACGACACAGGCGAGCAGCCGAATGACGGCGCGATCCTCGTCGCGCCGTTAGGCGCGGGCACCTACGTCTACACGACTCTCGCGCTCTTCCGGCAGCTGCCGGCGGGCGTGCCCGGCGGCGCGCGGTTGTTCGTGAATCTGCTCAGCGCCGATCAGCGGTCGGCGGGAACGCCGGCACCCAACCCGAAGCCGTGACGCCTCATCTCGTTCGCAACGGTCTCCTGGCCACGCTCGTCAGCGTGGCCGTCTCGTGTGCCGGCGGCGACAAGCGCACGCCGCTCGTGATCTACTCGCCGCACGGCAAGGATCTGCTCCAGTACTACGAGCAGGCGTTCGAGAAGACGCATCCGGCGGTCGATGTTCAGTGGGTGGACATGGGCTCGCAGGATGTGCTCGACCGGTTGCGGTC
>JAJKIR010000179.1 GCA_021154325.1 Gemmatimonas sp. | reverse complement strand
TTTGAATTCGCGGCATTCGCGTCCAACAGCCCTGGGTCCTCCTGAGGATTTGAACAAACCAACACGACTGCAACGAACCTAAAAAGCACCACGCTCAGTCCCCCCCACCACGTGGAGTGAGCACGGGCCGGATCGTCTCCAGCGGCGGCGCGAACAGTGATGCCTGATCGGGGTCGGCGAAGACCGTGGCGTAATCACCCGGAGTGAACGCACGCTGCAACCGTACGGCGAAGTTGTCGCGAAGCAGCCGCTCGTAATGCGGCACGTCGTAGTCGCGCGGATCGCCCAGCGCCGTCGCGCCTTCCTCGTCGACCTCCGGCGCCACCGCCGCCTGGCCCGTGCGCGTGCGATAGACGCGCACCTTGTCACCGACGTGCCAGTGCTCGCGGCCGCTGCCGAGCATCGCCTCGTACGGCAGCTCGCGCCGATTCTCACGCGTCGCCCGGTAGCGCTCGGGTGTTTTCGTTAGGCGGACGCGGGACGCGATCTTGATCGTCGGAAGCTCGCGCCGGCGGAGCGCGTCGATGGTATCGAGATACACCGCGCGAACGCCGGGCACGTCACCGGCCAGGAGATGCTCGAGTGCGTGACGCAGAAAGGTCTCGCCGTACGGCTCGGCGCGACTCGATCGGAACGCGACGCCGCGCAGCAGCAGCGTCCCATCGTAGCCGAGGAGGGCGTAGTTCTTCGGCTCGTGGGAGAGCATTGCCGCGTAGCGGCCCTCGAACTCGAGCTGCACGAGGGGAGGGAGGAGCGACGCGACATCGGCGACGACGCGCCGCTCGTCCGCTTCCGTCCACACAGGCGGTACGGCGAAATACACGCCGTCCGTGTCGGCCTCGAGCAGCGTGACGCCACGCTCGGCCAGCGAACGGCACATGAAGTCCAGCGTCTCGCGGCCACGACGCGTCACCTCGTTCGCGGCGTGGACGTCGGCGAAGCGCGTGAGTCCGCCGCCGGCGGCGAGATACCCATAGGCCGAGTTGACGACGAGCTTGATCGCCGCGGACATCGCCTCGTGCGCGTGACGCTCCGCCGAGCCACTCGGCGCCGCGCGCCCCGCGGCTTTCGCCGTCAAGCGCTGTTCGACGAGGCGATCGACGAGTGCGAGCAGGACACCCAGGTGATCGCGCGCCGGCCCGATGCGATAGGTCCGCATCAATGACGGATACAGGCTGGCCACGTCCGCCTTCACCACCCGATGCGCGACGCCCGTCGCGAAGAGATGCAGTGCCGCGCCGCTGTGCGGTGTGCCGTCGCTCGCCTGGTGCGCGGGGAGTGCGTTGCCGGCGTGGAGATACGCGCGGACGAGCAGCGGATCGATCATCCCGGTCGCCGGGCCGGCGTCGGCGAGACGCTCGTAGCGGCGCGGCACCATCCGTGAGAGCGCGAACGCCGGGCCGCCTAACGTGCGCGAGAGCGCCGCGACCTCCTCGACGTCCGCCGCCGCGTAGCGACGCACGCGATCGGGGTCGGTGTGGTACGTCGTGTAGATCAGGTCGCCCCGGATGAGCTCTCGCTCCGGACCGGCGAGGCCGAGGTAGCGCGCCACCGCCTTGAGGCCATACGACGGGAGCGCGCGCACCGTGTAGTCGTAGCGCCTGACGGCGTCGATCGTGTCGATGAGCTCGCGCCCCGGAGCGACGAAGCGGACACGCCGCTCGGTGTCATCTTCGGCGACCATGCCGCGGCGCGCGGCGCGGCGGCGCAGGCCGGGCGGGCCGATGCGGCCCAAGGCGAGCGGCACGCCTAACGAGCGGGCGCGGCGGTGAAGGAAGGGCAGATCGAAGCCGTGCAGGTTGTGGTTCTCGATGACGTCCGGGTCGGCCTCCCGGATCTTCGCGACGAGCCGCCGGATGAGCTCCGCCTCAGGCGCGTCGCCGCGGCCCTGCGCCTCGAGGATTTCCACCGTGCCTGACGGGTCGCGGACGGAGACCATGAAGATGCGGTCGCGCTCGGGACTCAATCCCGTCGTCTCGAGGTCGAACTGGAGCCGCCGCAGCTGGTCGAAGGTGAGATCGCGGAAGTAGTTCCGGCCGGTGGCGACGAGATATTGCTCGTCGAGGGGGAGAGCGATCGCGGCGTCTGGCCCGAGCTCGCGGAGCGTCGCCACCGGCCGGCCGAGCCGCTCCGTGGCACCGCGAAGAATAGCGGTGTTTAGTGTTTTGTAATTGTCGGCAGTGACGAGGTAGCGGAGCGCGCCCGGGCCGTCGAGCTCGCGGTAGACGACGCGCGCGTTCGCTATCGGCTCGCCCTCGCAGCAGAGCGCATCGCCGAGATGGAGGAGGTCGTCGAGCCGGTCGAGGACGACCCATGGTCGGAAGCGTTCGGTCTCGCGGAGGAGCTCACCCGTTCGCGGATCGCGTCGCCAGACCGTGACGCGTCCATCGTCCTCTGCCCAGAGGGTGACGATGCCCGGCGTCGGGTCCCACCCCCAGAGCCACTCGTCTTCGGTGCGCTCGTTATGCACCGCCGGCCGGCGATGGCGCTTTGGCTCCGGAGATGGAACGCGGCAGCTTGAGTGTGAACGTCGAGCCGACGCCGAGGGTGCTCGTGACGCTGATCTCGCCGCCCATCGCCCGCGCCAGCTCGCGGCTGATTGCGAGACCGAGCCCAGCCCCCTCGCGCGTGCTCGTGAGTGACCGGCCGACCTGCACGAATGGCTCGAAGATGCGCTCCAGCTGGTCGGGTGCGATGCCGCTGCCCGAGTCGGCCACCTCGATCGTCACATCGCGCTCGCCGACGCGGGCGCACCGGAGCGTCATGCGTCCGCCGGACGCCGTGAACTTCACCGCGTTCGAGAGGAGGTTGAGCAGGATCTGCTCCGTCTTCGCGCGATCGGCGAAGACGACGACACCGGGCCCGCACGCTCGGGACTCGAACTGGATACTCTTCGCCGCCGCCTGCGGTGCAATCATCTGCACGACCGCGTCGAAGATCTCGTCAAGCGTCACGTCGGCGAAATCGTAGTCGATCTGACCGGCGTCGATCCGGGAAAAGTTGAGCAGATCGTTAATGATGCCGAGCAGGTGCTGCTGGCTCCGCTGAATCCGGCGCAGATCCTCATGCTGGTCGGGCGTCACCGGACCGCGGACGCCGAGATCGATGAGCTCCGCGTAGCCGCCGATGGCGTTGAGCGGTGTGCGCAGCTCGTGCGACATTGCCGCCAGGAACTCGCTCTTGGCGCGGTTCGCCTCGTCGGCGCGGGCGCGCGCCTCTTCGGCGTCCCGGCGAGCCGACTGCTCCGCCTCGTAGAGCTGGGCGCGCTCGAGCGCCTGGCCGCACTGCTGCGCGAATGACTGCATGAACGCCAGCGTGTCCTCGCTGGGCGCACCAGCTTCTCGCCGGTGCATTGCGAGCGCGCCGATGAGACGGCCGCGGCTTCCCAGTGGAATGACGACCGTCGACTCGTAAGGCGCCAGCACTTCGCTGATCGCGGGATACCGCGCATCGCGCTCGGCGCGCGATCCGAACACGAGTGCCTGCCCCGTCTCGAGCACGGTGTTGATCGGCATCTGCTCGCCGCGATTGATGCGCCGGTACCGACCTGGGAGATGCTCGTAGCCGGCATCGCCGATCAGCTGGACGAATTCGCGGCTGGCGTCGAGCGCGGCGAGAGCGCCAGCATCTATGCCGAAGGTGCGAAACCCCTCGGTGAAGACAATTTTGGTGATCTCGGCGATGGTGTGGGCCGTGGCGAGCAGCGCCGTCAACTGCTGCAGTTGCTCGACGCGACCGCGCGACGCATCCGCGGCGACGCGGGCTGCTTCTTCCGCCGCGACACGCCGCGCGTCCTCGATCGCGCGCTCCTCCGCCGCTTTCCGCTCGGTGAGATCGCGCGTGACCTTGGAGAACCCGATGAGATGGCCATCGGAGTCACGAAGGGCGGTGATCACGACATTCGCCCAGAAGCGCGACCCATCCTTCCGAATGCGCCACCCCTCGTCTTCGAAGTGACCGGTGCGTTCCGCCTCTTTCAATTCGTACTGTGGAAACTTCTCCGCGATGGGTTCTGGCGGGTAAAAGATGGAAAAATGCTTTCCAATAATCTCGTCGGCGGTGTATTGCTTGATCCGCTGGGCGCCCTCGTTCCACGTGGCGACATGGCCGGTGGGATCCAGCATGAAGATCGCATAGTCACGCACGCCTTGAACGAGCAGGCGAAAGCGCTCCTCGCTCAGCCGAAGCGCTTCCTCCGCGGCGCGCCGCTCCGTCAGATCCCGAGTCACCTTTGCGTACCCGACCAGCGTGCCGGTGGAGTCTCGCAGCGCGGTGATGACGACGGACGCCCAGAAGCGCGTGCCGTCCTTTCGAATGCGCCATCCCTCGTCTTCGAAGCGGCCGGCGCGCGCGGCTTCCCTCAACTCGAACTCGGGAAACCCCGTCGCGATCCGCTCCTGAGGATAGAAGATCGAGAAGTGCTTCCCAATGATCTCGTCGCCGGTGTAGCCCTTGAAGCGCTCGGCGCCCGGATTCCAGCTGAGGATGTAGCCCTGCGGGTCGAGAGCAAAGATGGCGTAATCCTGTACGCTCTCGACCAGGAGCCGATGGAGCTCGCCCGTCTCATGGGCAATGCCACCGGGTCCCTGCTCGCGAGAGGCGGCGCTCAGGTTGAATGGACGTTCGCTCGGGTTTGACTCGTCCCCGGTGCTCGACGTCTCGTTGCGACGACGATTGGGCATCGGACGAAGAAGTGGCACAAACGAGGCCAAAAAGGAATGGCCACCGAGGCTATGTCTGCGTCGTCGGCCCCGTCCCGGCCGTCGTCCCGACGTCGACCCGGATGCTCCGCCATCTTCCCTGACTGAAACGCCAGACGCTCAATCCGCAGCGCGTCATGTGGCCGACGAGGATCGCGATCCAGATATCGATTGGGTCGAGATGGCCAAAGCGCTGGACGGCGAAACAGATGCCGAGCGGAACGATCACTTGCGAGACGATGGAGATGTAGAGGGGACTCTTCGTATCGCCGGTGCCTTGAAGCCCGCCGGTGTACGTGAGAGCGACGGCGATGAAGAGACCGGAGACGCTGAGCACCCGCAGCAGCTGCACGCCAAGGGCGACCACGGGCCCGCCGTGCATGCCGAAGATCGCGAGCAGCTGGGCAGGAATGAAGAGGAAGAGCGCGCCGATGAGAGCTGCCCCCGACAAGCCATAGCGGGCGGCGACGTGCACCGCCTGAGCGGAGCGCTCGGGATTACCGGCGCCGAGGTTCTGTCCCGCCACGGCGGCCGCGGCGCCCATCAGCCCCACCGACGTCCATGTGATGAGCGAGAACAGCTGCGAGTACGAGACCGCGAATGCCGCCTGCGCCGCCGCGCTCTGCGCGAGTGAGCCGATGAACGAGAGCATCAGCACGCCCCCGACGTTCATCGCGATCCCCTGGATCCCGGTGGGGAGGCCGAAGCGGAAGAGCGAGCGGATGATCGTCCAGTCTGGCGCCCAGCCGCGATTCCGCGGGAAGGCAACGACCCAACTGCCATTCCAGAGTCGATACAATGAGTAAATGCTGACGACCGCGGAGGCGATGCAGGTCCCCATCGCGGCGCCCTTCGTGCCGAAGGCGGGGATGGGACCGAGCCCGCGAATGAGCACGACGTTGAGACCCGCGTTCAGCAGCGTCATCGCGACGCCGAGGATCATCGGCGTCCGGGCATCGCCGGCGGAGCGGAGGGCGATGCCGAGCATGAAGAAGAGCATCATGCCGCCGCTGAAGAGGAACATGATGCGGAGGAACGGGAGCGCCTGGTCGCGTACGGCGGGCGCGGCGTTCACGAAGTCGAGCAGCCAGGGCGAGATGAAGTATCCGACGGGCGCGATGACGCCGAAGGAGATCGCGATCGCGGTGAGGAACGCCTGATAGACGGTGCGGTCCGCCATCTCGCTGTTGCCGGCCCCGACGAATCGCGAGACGAGCACGCTCATCCCGGTGAAGAGCGACGAGATGAAGACGATGACGATGATGAAGATCTGCCAGCTGACGCCGATCGCGGCGTTGCCGGTGAACCCGACGAGATTGCCGACCATGGCGTGGTCGATGATCCCCTGGAGGCCGCCGATGATATTCGTGAGCATCGTCGGCCAGGCGATCTTCCAGACGGCCGGAGCGAGCGGTCCGTCGACGATCGAGCGATCGTATCGGCGCGGCTCTCGGGTGGGGGGACGCGGACCGCTGGTCGCGGGGACAGGTCTGGTAGCGCGAACGGGGGTGCTCATCGGCGTCTGGTGAATCTACGGTCCGGAGCAACCGGCTGCCGATGAGTTTGTCGGGCTATTGCAGAAAACTTACAGGATCTGCTGTTCGCTCTCGCTCACGGCAGATCCTGTAAGTGTCTATTTGGAGTCGCGCGCGCTGCCCGCGCGCGCTCCCGCTCCGCTCGCCGTAGGAGCCTAGCGAGGGGGCAGGATCAGCACGGCCTTATCCAGGCCATCCCCGCCGCGGTGTTGAGCATTTACGAACAAGCCCCAGCCGCGAATATCGAAGTAGATGCCCGTCGGCTCGGCGTCGCAGTCGGTGAGGGTGGCAAAGCGAACGACGCTCGCGGCCGGCACGCGCGAACCCTTGCCCGGGGTTGCCATCCAGATATCGTCACCCTTCCGCTTCGTCGGCGAGCTGCCGCCGGGATCTTCTGCGATGTAGAGATCACCGGACTTGCTGAGGGCGAGATTGTCCGGCATCTCGAAGTCTGCCGGTGCATTCAGACCGACGCGCACGTAATCGTACACGAACGCCGTCGCATGATCGCTGCCGCCCTGTGGCTCGCGCAGATCGATCGCGATGACGCGGTTGTCGACCGGCGCCGCACGGCCCGTGATGGCGACATAGAGCGTGTTCGCGCCATCGTGGCTGCTGCCGCTTCCCTTCGAGAGCTCGAGGTCCTCGGGACGGTTGTAGCCTGTGGCGCCGGCCGCGACCGCGGCCGCATTGGCGTCGATCTGCACCGCGGCTCGGGGCAGCGGCACCCACTCGGCTTCGCCCGTGCGGTCGCCAGTCGGCTGCGTGATACGGAGCGCGTACAGCTGCCCGCTCGAGAGGTCGCCGCGCCGATCGGGGACGAATCGAAAGATGAAGCCCGGGTTGTTCTCGCTGATCCCGTACACGTTTCCGCGCGCGTCGATCTGCGTCCCTTCATGCGCCTTTGCGCCTAACGCGGGCCGCGCGACGACGGAGTCCGCGGTCGTCGGATCGTTTTGATTGAGGAAGACCTCGTACATCAATCCGCCGATCGCCTGCGGATACTGCGGATCCTTGCGCCGAGCGACGCCCGCCTCTTCACCGATGAGGATCGTGCCCCATGGCGTCCAGACGATTGGGTCCATTGACTCCCAGTCGGGACGGAATGCGACGACCTTCGTCACGCCCGTCTCCAGATCCGTGACGGTGAGCGTCGGGTTGCTTCCTTCTGCTTCGCGATAGAGGAAGCGTCCGGCGAACGGCCCAGTCTCGTTCTGGGTGTTCATGTCGATCGCGTCTGGTACCGCGGGTTCGCTCGCGACGACTCGTTGCGTGTAGCCCGCGGGGACGATGAACGGCGCATTGGGATTGCCCCCCGGAGTGCAGACCGCCGATGCGGCGAGCGGCTCGAACTTGAAGCCGCCGCTGCCGACGAGGTCGAGCGACAGCTGGCTGAATCGATCTGTGGCGGGAGCGACGGGTTGCTTGACCTCCGAGCACGCGGCAACGATTGCCGCGAGTGTGCCGGCGGAGGCGACTCGAAAAAACCTGTGATGCATCAGCTGCTCCTGATTAGTGGAGCGCGAATGCTGACGCCGCGCGGCGATGATCGGGTGACGCGTGTGTCGCGCGCGGGTCGCGAACGCGTAACGGAAGCCTCCCGTGGCTCTGGTGCCGTCGCTAGCTTCTCAGCGCGCACCAGAGATCGCTCATACTTAGGTCCCTCCAGAGCTTCCGTTCCATGCGTGCCTACCTCTCGATCAGTCTCCTGCTCGCGGTGCCGCTCGCGGCGCAGCAGCCACGACAGCTCACCGCCGCCGACTACGAGCGCGCCGAGCGCGCGCTGGCGCCGAACGTCGCTCCGCTCGTAACCGGACTGGGCGTGCGGCCCACCTGGCTCGCCGACGGGCGGTTCTGGTACCGAACAACCTTGCCTAACGGCAGCGGCTTCTTCCTGGTGGATCCCGCGCGACGCTCGCGCGAGTCGCTGTTCGACGCGACACGTCTCGCGTCGGCTCTCGCGACGGCGACCGGAGGGCGCGTCGACGCGAATCGGCTGCCGTTCCAGGCGTTCGAGCTCGGCAAGGACAACCGGTCGATCACCGTCAACGTTCGCAATCGGCGCTTCGCCTGCGACCTGCAGCAGTACAGCTGCGCGGCCGCCGATTCGACGAGTGGCGGCATGGCGGCGCCCGAGAACTCGAGCGTCTCGCCGGACGGACGGACCGCGGTCTACATCAAGAGCTACAATCTCTTCGCGAAGGACCTCACGAGTGGCCGTGAAACCCAGCTCACGACCGACGGCGTGAAGGAATACGGCTACGCGACCGACAACGCCGGCTGGACGCACAGCGATCGGCCGATCGTCACCTGGTCGCCCGACTCCAGGCAGATTGCCACCTACCAGCAGGACGAGCGCGGCACTCGCGACATGTACCTCGTCCGTGCGAAGGCCGGCAATCCCGAGCTCGAGGCGTGGAAGTATCCGCTCCCTGGCGACAGCGTCATCTTCCGCATCAGCCGCGTCATCATCAAGCTCAACCCGGGCGGCTCGCCGAGCATCGTCCGGTTCCAGATGCCGCCGGACCAGCACCGCTCGACGGTCTCCGACCATGTCGCGTGTGCGGGCGGAATCTGCGACGTCGAGTGGTATCCGGACGGCTCGCACCTCGCCTTCGTCTCCAGCTCGCGCGATCACAAGGCCGCGTGGTTCCGCGTCGCCGACGCGAACACCGGGGCGGTGCGCACGCTGTTCGAGGAGCGGATGCCGACGCAGGTCGGCGACGCGTCGCTGCGCGAGAATCTCTGGCGGGTGCTTCCCGCGTCGAACGAGTTGATCTGGTGGTCGCAGCGCGCGAACTGGCTTCACCTCTACCTGTACGACCTGACGAGTGGTCAACTCAAGAACCAGATCACCACCGGCGACGGGAACGTCGACGACATCGTGCGCGTGGACGAGAAGGCGCGGCAGATCTACGTCATGCGAAGCGGTGCCGAAGTCGCGGGTAAGGATCCGTACTTCCAGCAGCTCTATCGCGTCGGCTTCGACGGGCGCGGCCTCACATTGCTGACGCCCGAGAACGCGAACCACCAGGTGACCGCGGCGCCTAACGGCCAGTACTTCGTCGACGCGTACTCGACCCCCGATACGCCGCCGGTCACCGTGCTGCGCGACGCGAACGGCAAGGTGCTACAGACGCTCGAGCGCGCCGACGTCTCCCGACTCGTCGCGGGTGGCTGGCATCCGCCGACGCCCTTCCGGGTCAAGGCGCGAGACGGCAAGACGGAGATCTACGGGCTGATGTTCACACCTTCTAAACTGGACTCGACGCGGAAGTACCCGATCGTCAATTACATCTATCCCGGGCCGCAGTCGGGCAGCGTCGGCACGCGCAGCTTCTCGCCAGCGCGCGGCGACAATCAGGCGCTCGCCGAGCTGGGATTCGTCGTCGTCGCCATCGACGGCATGGGCACACCTGGCCGATCGAAGTCGTTCGAGGATTTCTACTACGGCCACATGGGCGACAACACGCTCCCCGACCAGGTGGCGGGCATGCGCGAGCTCGCGCAGCGCTACAAGTTCATCGACATCGATCGCGCCGGAATCTGGGGCCACTCTGGCGGCGGCTTCGCGTCGGCGGACGCGATGTTCCGTTATCCCGACTTCTTCAAGGTGGGCTGGTCGGAATCGGGGAATCACGACAACCGCGTCTACGAGGACGATTGGGGGGAGCGCTACGAAGGACTGCTCGTGCGCTCCGACGGCAGCGACAACTATGCGCCCGAGGCAAATCAGACGTACGCGAAGAACCTCAAGGGCAAGCTGATGCTCGTCCACGGTCTCATGGACGACAACGTGCCGCCGTACAACACGACCCTCGTCGCCGACGCGCTCATCAAGGCCGGGAAGGACTTCGATCTGCTCATGATCCCCTTCGCGCGCCACGGCTATGGCCAGGACACCAACTACGCCATGCGCCGGCGCTGGGACTATTTCGTGAAGAACTTGTTAGGCGCGGAGCCGCCGAGGGAATACCAGGTCGGGAAGCCTGGCGTCGTGCCCTGAGCGTACCCTGAACCCGGAAATTGGCCGCGTGGCACGAGCCCTGCGGCGACATAACTCGATTTGAGCAATCGGCTCGACCGCGGGCGGGGTGCCTCTGCTACCCCACCGCGGCCTCACGCCATTCCGGAGGGCACCGTATAGATGCAGCCGCGTCACGCCGCCGCCCCGGCCGCACCGGGAAGCACCCGACTGGAGCGCCGGCGCGCCCAAGGGAGCGCCGCCGAGCTAGCCCTCGCCCTCTATCGCGCGATCTTCGTCAAGTCCACCGAAGCGATCGCGATCATCGATCCCGACGGCTCCTACCTCGAGCAGAACGCAGCCCATGCGGAGCTCCTCGGCTACAGCGATGACGAGCTTCGCGACGCGACGCCCGCGATTCACCTCGGTGACGAGCAGTTCGCGCTGATCGCCGAGGAGATTGCCGCGACCGGCACCGCGCGCCGCGAGTGTCAAAGCCGGGCCAAGGACGGACGGGAGCTGATCATCGAGCTCTCCGCGTTCGCTGTCAACGACGCCTCTGGTGAGCCGGTCTGCTATGTGGGCATCAAGCGCGATGTCACTGAGCAGCGTCACGCCGCGGCCGAGCTCCGTCAGAAGTTCGACGAGTTGCAGGCCGTGCACCGGATGACTGACGCCGTCACCCATGCCGCCGCGCTCGAGGAGATCTACGACGTCGCGCTCGACGAGCTGCAGCACACGGTGCACGCGAGCCGCGCGTCGATTCTCCTCTACGACAACGACGGCGTCATGCGCTTCAAGGCGTGGCGCGGCCTGTCGGACGAGTACCGACGCGCCGTCGAGGGGCACTCGCCCTGGGCGCCGGACGACCCCGACCCGCAGCCCGTGCTCATCGCGGACGTCCAGGCTGATCCGCACCTAACGAGTCTGCTTCCCGTGCTCGCCGCCGAGGGGATCCGCGCGGTCGGGTTCATCCCACTCGTCGCCGCGGGGCGGTTGCACGGGAAGTTCATGATCTACTTCGACGCGCCGCACGTGGTGCACCCCGCCGAGCTCCGGCTGGCGCAGAGCATCGCCGGCCACATTGCCTTCGCCATCGCGCGGCGCCGCTCCGACACGGCGCTCCGCGAGAGCGAGGAGCGTTACCGCCGCCTCGTCGAGCATTCACCCGCGGCGGTGCTTGTGCACAGCGGCGGCAACGTCGTCTTCGTGAATCCCGAGGCGGTGAATCTGCTCGGCGCGACCGATCCAGCGCAGATCCTCGGACGTCCGATGCTCGAGTTCGTGCACCGCGAGTACCACGCGGTCGTCATCGAGCGGGTGCGGCAGATCTCGTCGGGCGGGTCGGTGCCGCGCATCGAGGAGAAGTTCGTCCGGCTCGACGGCACCCCGATCGACGTGGAGGTCGCGACGATCGAATTCAGCTTCCAGGGCAAACCCGCGATTCAGGTCGTGGCGAGCGACATCACGGAGCGGCGTCGCACGGAGCAGGGGCAGCGGCTCCTCGCGGAAGCGGGCGCGCTGCTCAACTCCTCGCTCGACTACGAGGAGACGCTGCGGAGCATCACGCGTCTCGCGGTGCCCGCGATCGCCGACTGGTGTCTCGTGGACCTCAACGACGAGCAAGGCGGCTTCACGCGCATCGCCGCGTCATCGGCCGACGCGGCGGATGCGGATCTCGCGCGGCGGCTGCTCGGGAAGTACGCGGCCGTGCCCAACGATGCAGCGGGGGTCTGGCGGGCGGCGCGTCTCGGGCGCTCCGAGGTGATGACGGAGGTCGACGACGCGGTTTTCGCCGCCGTCGCGCCGGACGCCGCGCACCTCGAGATGGCGCGCGCGATGGGGCTCCGTTCCTACATCTGCGCTCCCCTCACGGCGCGTGATCGAACGATCGGCGTCATCACCTTCGGGCTCGGCACGTCGGCGCGGCGGTTCACGGCGGCCGACCTTCCGCTCGCCGAGGAGCTGGCGCGCCGCGCCGCCCTCGCAGTGGATAACGCACGGCTCTATCGGGAGGCACATGAGGCCAACCGCGCGAAGAGCCAGTTCCTCACGACGATGAGCCATGAGCTGCGGACGCCCCTCAACGCGATCGGCGGCTACACGGAGCTCATCGAGCTCGGGCTACGCGGCCCGGTCACTCCCGAGCAGCTCGAGGACCTCGGCCGCATCCAGCGCAGCCAGAAGCATCTCCTCGGACTCATTGATGATCTGCTCAACTTCGCGCGGATCGAGACGGGGCACCTCGAGCTGAAGCTGGATGACGTATCGGTCGAGGAGGAGCTCGCCGCCGTGCAGTCACTGATCGAGCCGCTCATGATGGCGAAGCACATCCGCTACTCCCAGCGCCACGGCGAGCGATCGGTCCGCTGCCGGGCCGATCGCGATCGGATGCGTCAGGTGCTGCTCAATCTTCTTTCGAACGCCGTGAAGTTCACCGCGTCCGGCGGCGAGATCGCGCTCGCCTGGGAGGCACGGGAGGGCACCGTCGACATCCGCGTGCGCGACACGGGGACGGGTATCCCGGTGCACAAGCTGGACATCATCTTCGAGCCGTTCGTGCAGCTCACGAACTCGCTCACGCGCGTCACGGAAGGCACAGGTCTGGGCCTCTCGATCAGCCGCGAGCTGGCGCGGGCGATGAACGGCGACGTGACGGTGGTGAGCCAGCTGGGGCAGGGCTCGACGTTCACCTTCACGCTGCCGCGCGCCTGAGCGGGTTGCGGGTTGCGGGACGCGGGACAAAAGACTGCGCTCGGAATGACCATGGTCATTCCGAGCGCAGCAAGGAATCTGCACCTCATCCAACCAACGCTTCGTTCCGAACTCCCTGATAACTATGGACTGATAACTGATAGCTATCAGTGGACTATGGACCGATAGCTGCCGTTAGGCTCCCAGATTCGGGTTGTTGAGCGTTTCCACATCAGGCAGCGGCACGCACGTGAGATCGCTGTACACCTGCCCCTTCCGGTTGACGCCATTGGTGCCTTTCTGGAATGGAAGACCATACCGGAGCATGTCGCCATAGCGCTGTCCCTGGCTGAACAGCTGGCGACGGCGCTCCTCGAGCACCGCAGCCCTGAAAGCGGCCGCGTCGTTCGGGTCCGCCATCACCAGTGGACCAATGTTGCTCTTGGCCCGCACCGCGTTGATCGCGTTCAATCCCGTCTGTCCGCCGACTGCCTCAGCGTAGATCAGTTGCGCTTCTTCCCAGGACGCGATGGGGAAATTTGCCGTGGCGGAGGTGAATTTCTGCTGGTTCCAGAGCGGCGTCACGTTGTCCTGGGCGAGCTTGCCCGTGTTCTGGACGGGAACGCGCGGATCGGGTGATCCGTTGACGGTGAGGCCCTGGTAGTCCGGTCCGACGGAGAGGAACCCACCGCCGAGCGTCAGCTGGAAAATCCGATTTTCACGACTCTGCGTGGCTGTCGAGAATTCCGCGTTTCGAACGAAGGTGGTTGACGTCACCTTGCTCGCGTCCGCCGCGGCGGCGGCCATCTGTGCGGCATCGATGCTGGCCGGATTCAGGGTGGCGAGATCGAGCTCGGTTCGCGCCCGGCCCACGTATGCCATGTTGAGCAAGCTCGCATCACCGAGCGCCGTCGCCTTGGTGATCGCGTCGCTGAATCGATCCTTGGCGATGCCGAGTACCTGGGCTTTCGTCATCAGCGGACCACCGTCGATCGTCATCTGGCACATGCCTTCGGCGAGCAAGAGATAGGTGTAGCCAGCGTACGCCCGCATCTCGGTGAGGATCTTGGGACGCGTCGGGACCTGCGCATCGGTGAAGGCTTCGGCACGCTTGTAGGTGTCCTCGAGCTGGAAGCGCGCCTGCTGGAGCGGCGTGTAGAAGCCCATGAACGTCGAGTTGCGGCCATAGTTGCACGACCCTGGCCCTTGTTTGATCTGCACGATCCCGCGCCACTCCCACGGATGGTTGTCGACGAATCCGTTCGCCGACCAGTACTCCGCGGAGAGCATACCCCCGGTTGCCGCGTAGTTGATGATGCCACATTGAGCGGTTCCGATCGCTGCCGCCTCGAGGGCTGGCATGAGGGTCGGATCCTCGAGCGCGGTATCCGGCACGCGGCCGGGATTGTCGACGGAGAGCAGGCTGTTGCACGCGGCCGTCGCTGCCAGGCCGAGCGCGGCGGCCACCCGCCACATCCCGCGATGAGTAACTTGTAACATCTATCGTTCTCCTCTCTCTGCGGTCAGAAATTGAGGCGCAGCGTCGTCGTGAAGCTCGCCGTCTGCGGAAGAATGGTCTGGTAGCCGTTCGAGAGCTGGCCGACGGCGCGGATCTCTGGATCCCAGACGTGCTGGTTATTGATGTCGACGTAGACCTCGCCGTCGCGCGAGGTGTTCCAGCCGTGCTGCGCGGTCCACAGCATCGAGAGGTTACGGCCCGCGATGCCGAGCGAGGCCCCCGATGCACCGAGGCGGCTCACGTAGCGAGCGGGCAACGTATAGTTCGCCGAGAGCTCGCGCAGCCGGAGGAAGCCGGCCTTGTACGTACCAACCGCATCCGCTTCGAGCGCACGATACTCCACGAGCAGCGGATCACTCTGCTGAATGACACCGAGCGTCGATCCCTGGTTGTGCAGTGCGCGAATTTCCGTGTCCGACTGCAGATGGCCGCCATTGCCGTCGACGCGCGCGTACAGTCTGAGATTTTGCCAGAGCGTGAGCGTCGTGTTGAGGCCGGCCTGCCACGTCGGTTGCGAGTGACCCCAGTAGACGCGCGGTGCCACCGAGCAACTGACATCCGGCCCACCCTGCTCGAGTCCGGACTTGCCAGTGCCACCATCGCAGATGGCGCTGGTGACTTTCCCCGTGGCGTCGAGCGTTGCCGAGCGCACCTTGTAGAGGAAGAAGTCGCCGATGCCGTAGCCAACACGGTTCTGTGCCTGGCCGCCACCGCCCACGGTGAGGAATTGCGTTCCGCCCATGTCCTCGATGCGGTTGCCGTTGTTGGCGAGCTGCGTACCGATCTCCCACGCAACGCGCCTCCCCTCGAGGATCCGCGCATTCACCCCGAGCTCGTCGCCCCACCCCTTCACCCGGCCGATGTTGATGACCTGGTTATTGGGGAAGCCGACCGATGGGGCGACGGGCACGAAGACGATGGCGTCGGTGATCTTCCTGGCGTAATGCGTATACGAGACGTCGACCCGACTGAGTACCGTCGTCTCGAAGCCGAGCTCGAGCTCGCGGCTGCGCTCCGGCCGGAGTTGAGGATTGCCTAACGCGAACGGCACCAGACCCGGCTGATCCTGATAGCCGACGCTCGGGTCGTACAGCCGCTGCGCATCGAAGGCGCCGGGCTGCGTGCCGGCCGCGCCTAACGCGGCGCGAAGGCGCAGCTGGTCGATGCCGCGTACATGGAACCACGGCTCCTCGCTCATCACCCACGAGCCGCTGACCTTGGGGTAATACGCGGCCTTGAAGTCCTTTCCGAAGGTGCTGTTGTCGTCACCGCGGAGCGCCGCCACCAGGAAGAGCCGATTCTTCCACCCCGCCTCCTCCTGGACGTACATGCCGACCGTGGCGTTGGCCTGATAGGTCTCCAACCCGTTGCGCGTCGCACCGCCGGAGATGGTGGTGATCGGCGTGGCGGGGAACGTCGTACCAATCGCCGAGATGGCACTCGTCTCCCTGCGATAGTGCTGGAGACCAACCGAGGTCGTCAGATCCAGCATCTCGCGGAAGGTGTACTTCGCCGATCCCGCGTAGTCGAGCGTGAGAAAGTTATCCGCGATCCGGTCCACGCGTTTGTTTCCGAGTCCGTTGTTGAGGAGCGGATCGGCGGCGCCTAACGGCTGACGGGGGTAGAGCAACGAGTTGTTCTGCGCGCTGACATCGAAGCCCGCGGTGACGCGGTTCGTGAACCAGGAGAACGGGATGTACGTGCCCGACAACCCGATCGTCGTCCGGTCGTTGTCTCCGTGGCTCTCCACCGTCTGCCATTCTTCGGGCGGGGCGAAGCCGAAGCCCCGCTTGGCGGTGTTCACGGTGAGCGGCGTTCCCCAGACGAGATTGCTGAACGGATCGATGTCGATCGCGCCCTGCGCGAGCCGGGCACGATCGCGAACGTATCCGACGTTTCCCGCCAGGTGGAGCTTGTTGTTCGCCTGGACGTCGACGTTCGCTCGCCCGCTGAATTTCTTGTCCCAGTTCCAGGAGACGACGCCGACATCGTCGTCGTACGATCCGGAGAGGAAGTAGCTATTGGCTTGCGTGCCGCCGCTCAGGCTCGCGACATAACCCTGGGTGCGCCCGTTCTGGAAGATGGGCTTGTTGCCATTCGCGACGTCGTACTGATAGAGATTGAACCCGACGATCTGACACGGCGCGCCGGAGCAGGTCGAGCTGAAGACAGTACAGCCGCTGCCGGTGCACGGATTGCCAGCCGCCGGGACTTTGCCATACAGATACCCGGCGCGTCCTTGCGGATTTTGCAGCCACATCGTTCCCTGACGCGTCGAGAAATCCCAGCGCCCCTGACCAGCGCGGCCGCGTTTGGTGATGATCTGGACGACGCCGTTCGACGCCTCGGTGCCGTAGAGTGTGGCCGCCGCGGGTCCCTTGATGATCTCGATGCTCTCGATGTTCTCGGGATCGATGTCGTTGATGCGGCTCGGACCGCCGCCGCCGCGCTGCAGGCCGCCAACGAGCGGCTGCACATCGCTGCTCATGCGAACGCCATCGATGTAGATGATGGGATCGTTGCTCAACGAGAGGCTACTCGCGCCGCGGATGCGGAGCTGCGGACCCGTACCGACCTGGCCCGACGACGGCAGCACGATGACGCCTGGCGTGCGTCCCCCCACGAGCTGATCGACCGTTCGCGGCGCCGCGGTCTGCACGACGTCGGTGGCGTTCACGGTCTCGACGACGTTGCCGACGGCGCGCTTCTGCACGGCGCCGCCCGTTCCGGTGATCACGACCTGATCGAGCTGCAATGACCGCGGCGATAGCGCGAAATCGGCCGTCGTCGTCGCGCCCTCGCGGACGGTGACGGTTCGCTCCTTCGGCGCGTAGCCGACGAAGCGCACGCGGACGATCTGGTCGCCCGCCGTGAGATTAGCAAGTACATAACGTCCAGCCGCGTCCGTCCGGGCGCCGTGCAACGTCGCGCCATTGGCGCCCACGATCACGACTTCGGCGCCCGTGATTGGTTGTTGCGCGGTCGAATCGGTCACCTGACCGGTAATCGCGGTGCGTGTTTGTGCCATCGCCGTCCCCGCGAACAGCAGCAGACCAGCGGGGAGCAGGTGCCAGAGCATACGTGCTCGCTTTCTCATCGATCCTCCGAGCCAGGAAATGGACAACGGCTACGGGACTCACATCAGTTGGGATGGGAGCCGGAGCCTTGGTGCGCGCGCCGATTATGAAAGCGGGGATTGTGTCTCGCAAGGAGCCGCGTCCGCGCGCGCCGCGAATGGAACCGCCACGCCGCCAGAGGGATTTACCCAGGGGGGATGGAGAAGACGGCCAGGAAGTCAGGCCGGCCTCGAATGGATGTGAACGCCGAGTCACTGGCGAGACTAGGCGGGAGAAAGCGTGACGGAATGCTCTTGAGCCAGCCGATCGCCGCGTCGGCATTGCCGGCGCGTGCGCACGCTCGAGCCGCGGGAATGCCAAGGTCCCGATAGCCGAGTCCTCGATCCTTCAAGCTGTCGAAGAGCGAACAGGCGTCGTGGTAGCGCCCGTCGCCGAGGAGCGACTCGCCGAAAGAGAGTTGGAGCCGTGCGTCGTCCGGTCGGGAGCGGGCGAGCTCCGCGTAGAGCCGGGCGGCCTCGTGATAGTCGCCCGTCTGCACCGCCCCGGCGGCGGCCGCGTCACGCTCGCCGGCCGCGAGCGCCAGCCGGTACGAGCGCAACGTCGCCTGCCTAACGAACGCGAGCGTCTGCTCGATCACCGATCGCGTCGCGTCGTCGTCGTTGAAGAGCTCGAAACCGTGATAGCCGGTCGGATGATTGAGGAGCGTCACGGGTGCGTTCTGCGCGATCGCCAGCGTAGCGAGGGTGGCGATCTCCCGATTCACCTCCGGCCGGTCGAGACCAGCCCGAACCCAGAGGAGTGGCAGATCGCGGCGAAAGGTCGTGACGGGCGCGGTGCCGTAGTAGATCACCGCGGCGCGGACCGCCGTGAGCGACGATTGCTCGAGCACCGGCAGGGCAGTGAAGACATTGCCCGACGCGGCATAGACAGCGATCGCTGCCGTGTCGATACCGAGCGCGGTGCCATGACTCGTTAGGTACCGCAGCAGCGCCTGGAAGTCGCGCGCCTCGGCTCCCTCGCGGAGATCGGGAACGACTCCAACGAGATCGTGCGACGCCGCGGCGCGGGCCCAGCCTGCGTACAGCGGCCCGCGTCGATCGGCGCCCGTCGCGCGGTTGAAGAAGATGAGCGCGGGGCGAGTACGTGTGTTCCGAGCGCGAGGGAGCTGATACACGTCCATGGCCAGCAGAGCGCCGCCGGCGCTGTCGAACGGCACATCCCTGCTCACCCGGATGTCAGGGGATGGCGCCGCGAACGCGAGCCGCGGCGCTTGGGCCGTCGCCCCGCGTGCCAAGCCGCCGAGTGCGACGACGGTTATGCAGCTTTTCGCGATCCGCTTCATCGTACCCTCGCCAATGACGACGCCAGCACAGATACGGGCGAGCGCGTCACTGAGCAATCACCGCGTGTACGGAAGCTGTGGGAGTGGGGTCCGAGAAATGTCGGTGTTCGCCACCGTGGTCCGTCGATCAGTCGATGGGATTGAAGAATGATGACAGACGCGGGCCCCACTCGACGGGGAGCTCGACGAATCCTTCGACGCGTCGCACGAGCCGTACGAGCTGCTCGAGCGAGAACCGCTCGAGTCGCCCATTGCGGAGATCAGACACCCGGGGCTGACTCGTGTTCAACAAGCTGGCCGCGTTGACCTGTGTCCAACCGGCAATTCGCCGAACGATCAGGTCGGCGAGCTGAATCTTGAGAACCAGTATGGGGTCTTCGCATTCATTGTCGCGCATGTCAAAGGCCGGGACGCGGTACGGGGGTGAAGCCGCACCGGAGACGAGGACTCCGTTGAGGGCACTTATGGCAGTATTGGCATATGCCAGTTCTGCCATAACCTGGTTGGGAGCGCCCCCTGGCGAGGGGCGTTGGCCTGCAGCGACAGAATCTTCGCCGGGCCGGCCCGCCCAACGAATCATCGCCCCGCGACCGGCACCGAAAGCGCGCACCGAGGCCGGCGCGTACCTGTCGCGCGGCTCGTGCGTCGATAGGAAGGCGGGTTGGTGACTGGTGGTTAGTGGCTGGTAGTCACCAACCGCCAACACCCAACCACCAGCCACCCATCACCAACCACCAGCCAGCATGTCCACAGAACCTCTGATTGCATACGTCTACGGCGAAACGCCGCCGGACTTCGAGGCGATCGCCGCGTTCGGGTTCGATGTCGTCTGCCTCGACAGCGCGGCGTCGTGGTACTCGGAGTGCGTCGTCGCCGACGCGAGACGCCACGGGCTCGTCACCTTCGCCTTCCGAACGGGCTACGCCGCTCGATAGCTGGTGCTATGATTGAGCATGAGCGCGGTCTACACCGAGATCGACACGCCGGTCGGCGAGATGCTCGCTGCCGCGACGGAGACGCAGCTCCTGCTGTTCGAGTTTCCTCATCGCCGGATGATCGACACGCAGCTCGACGGAGTTCGACGCGCGGTCGGCTGCGAGCTCGTACCGGGTGAGTCGCCGGTGTTCGCGCAGCTGCGCACGGAGCTCGACGAATACTTTCAGGGCCGCCTGCGCGAGTTCACGGTGCCGCTGTACGTCCCCGGCACGCCGTTCCAGATGAGGGTGTGGGCCGAACTCCAGCGCATTCCAATCGGAACGACGACCAGCTACGCACGCCTCGCGACATCCATCGGGAAGCCTGACGCGGTGCGCGCGGTGGCGCGCGCGAACGGCGACAACCGCATCGCGATTCTCATTCCGTGTCATCGCGTCATTGGCTCGAACGGTGAGCTCGTGGGCTACGGGGGTGGGTTGTGGCGGAAGAAGAAGCTGCTGGAGCTCGAGGCGCGAACGGAGGCGCTGACGCTCTTTCCGATGTGACCCGGGCGCGCGGCAAATCGTGCTATATGTATGCGCCTGCCCTCCACGATCGCCCTCGTCCTCGCCTGCGCCGCCCTGCGGCCGGCTGAAGCGCAATTCCATTTCACGCATCGCGACACACTGCCGCAGAAAGTCGTGCAGCGCGCGCTCGACGGCTTCAATCATCACGACGTCGTTGCCATCGAGGCGGAATACGAGCCCACGTATCTCTACCAGAATCTCGTCGACTCGGCGGGCCCGAAGCTCATCTCACGCGTCGCGATGCGCGACAGCCTGATCCTGGTCTTCCAGCGCGCCAAGGACGCGAAGCTCCGCCTCTCGAAGCGCGTGCTCAACGGCCCGCTCGTGACGGACTTCTACGTCACGCTGCTCAACGGCAGGAAGCGAAAGCACGTCGATCTGTACGAGGTGAGGCACGGCAAGATCGTGCGCGAGTGGGAATACTGATAACTGATGGCTATCAGTCCATAGTCCATAGTTATCAGGTAGCAAGGAACGAAGCGGTGATGAATGGAACGCTTCGTTCCGAACTCCCTGTTGGTCGCAGCAGCCCCCGAGAGGGCTCAGCCCAGCTGAGAGCCGACAGCCAGTCAGCTCACAGCTGTCAGCTATGGGGCCCGCTTGGTTTGTGCATCCCAATGGGCGTGCCGGGCCGGGAATCATCCAGATATCGAGCCTGCAGCCCACAGCCCACGGCCATCAGCTGACAACTCGGGGCTGGCTGCTGAGTGCTGATGGCTGCCTCCTGTCACCTCGACGGAGCCCGCGGACCAGCCAACCGCTGTACCGGCCCTAAACCCCGGTCGCTGCAAGCTGCGCAGCTGAACGGCTGACAGCTCTCAGCTGGGCTGCAGCCCTTGAAAATTCCGTCGCCCGACTTTGTCGATCCTCCGTCTCCTCGCTCGACGTGTTGGTAGAGCAGCGAACCAACCGAGACCACCCGAGAGGAGACACGACAAATGACATCGATCAGCCTGCACCAGAGTGGCCGCGTTCGTTCCGGAACGCGGCTTTGGATCGCCCAGGGCGTTCTCGCGGCCCTCTTCCTCTTCGCGGGCGGAATGAAGCTCGTCATGCCCGCCGCGGAGCTTGCGGCCCAGGCGCACCTCCCTGGCGCTTTTATGAAGTTCATCGGCCTCGCCGAGGCGCTGGGCGCGCTCGGCCTGGTGCTCCCCGGCCTGTTCCACATTCGCGAGCGCTTGACGCCGCTCGCCGCCGCGGGGCTCGTGATCATCATGATCGGCGCGGTGGTGACGACCCTCGTCCAGGGCATAGGCGCGGGCGCGATCGTCCCGGCGCTCGTGGGTGTGCTCGCCGCGTACGTCGCCCGGGGGCGCGCCCGCTAGTCGGTTCCGATTGCCCTCTCGAGGAGGACTCGCGACTCTCGCGGGTCCTCCTCTTGTTGGCGTCTAGCGCGACTTCGCCAGAGGAGCCGGTGGGGCGTTCGAGTTCCAGATGTCATCGGTGATCCGCCAGCTACCGTCTGGCTGCCGATGATAGATGTGTAGCCCCTTGAATTGATCCTGTATCGCCTTGCCGCCTTTGCGCGGCGTCATGGTCAACTCGCCTGTGTATCGCTCGATCGCCCAGTCCCCGGCAATCGTGATCTGGCTCGCGGGATACCGACCGGCGACGGCGTAGTCCTTCTGCATCTGCTTGAACCAGGCGTCGAGACGATCACGTCCGATGACCGCGTTCTCGTTAGGCGGCATCGCCACGATATCGTTCGAGAACACGCTCGACAGCGCTACCGAAGAATCGCTCAGTGATGCGAGCTCACGCTGTCGGACCTGGTCGATCGCTTGGCGTTCGACGGCACTGTCACGAGCCGCGCTTGGCCCGCCGGCCATGGTGGCGGCCGCGCTGGGAGTGGAGTCGATCTTATTGGATCCGGGTCTGTTCGAGCATCCGACGCAGATCACGGCCGAGGCGAGAAAAATTGCGTGTCTCATTGAGCACCTCTCGGAGACGGTGGCAACGGCTGCAGGGGTCTCTAGCATGCGGCAGCTGGGGCGCACTCGCAACTCTCAGCGCCCAGCTCCCGCGAGCACGGTTGCCTACCCGACGACATTACTCCTGATCGGACACTGCCCAGTCCAACCAGGGAGGGATCATGCGTATCGGAATCATCGGGGCCGGGATGATCGGATCGACGCTGGCGAAGCTCTGGGTCGACGCGGACCACGAGATCCTCATCTCCTCGCGTCATCCTGACAAGCTGCAATCGCTGGTCGACGAGTTGGGCCCACGCGCCTCCACCGGCACACCCGCCGACGCCGCGACGTTTGGGGAAGCCGTTCTGCTGACGGTGCCGCTCAAAGCCGTTCCGGCGCTCGCGCGAGAGCTCGGTCCCGTCCTGCGCGGCAAGGTGGTTCTCGACACGGGCAACGCCTACGAGCAACGCGACGGCGACATCGCTCGTGAGGCATCGCGGAATCCGCGCGGCTCCGCTTCCTGGGCCGCGGCGCTCTTGCCAGGCAGCAAGTGGGTCAAGGCATTCAACAGCGTCTACTACAAGACGCTCGCGTCAGAGGCGCACCGGCCCAATGATCCGGTTGGCATTCCGCTCGCCAGCGACTCCCCGGAAGCACTCGACATCGCATCACGGCTCGTGCGCGACGCGGGCTTCGAGCCGGTCGTCATCGGCGATCTCGGTCGCGGCAAGGAGTTCGAGCCAGGCACGTCGGTCTACAACACCGGCATGAGCGCCTCCGGATTGCGACGCGCATTTGGCGGGCGGAGCGCAGAGAGTAGAGAGCAGAGGGCTGAGAGTTGAGGGCAGCGGGTCGTGGGTTGCGGGCTGCGTCCCGCATCCCGCATCCTTGCGGCCTCCCCACGTCGGCCGTAGCCTAGACGCGACTGCGGAAACTGATGACGGCGTGACGATGCGTCGCGCGGGAGAGGTCGACGTTGCTCAGGCTCCGAACGTTCGGAGGGTTGTCCATCGAGCGGTCCACCGAAGACGGCGGTGGAGCGCCCACGAGCACCGCTACAGCCGCGCGTCGTCGCCTCGCCTTTCTCGCCGTGCTTGCCGCCAGCGGACCACGCGGCACTCCCCGAGACAAGCTGCTCGCCCTCTTCTGGCCTGAGAGCGACAGCGACAAGGCACGCCACGCCCTCGATCAGACGCTCTATTCCCTGAAGCGCGATCTCGGCGCGGAGTCGCTCGTCCTCGGCCGCGAGGAGCTGGCGATCAATCCCGCGGCGATGACCAGCGACGTCGAGGACTTCAAGGCCGCGCTCGCGCGTGGCGATCGCGCCGCTGCCGTCGAGCTCTACACCGGGCCCTTTCTCGACGGCGTCTTCCTCTCCGGCGCCGGCGGCTTCGAGCGCTGGACCGAGGAGGAGCGCACCCGCCTGACGCGGGACGTCGAGCTCGCGCTCGAGGCACTCGCCGCCGATGCCGCGAGTCGCGGAGACCACGCGGGGTCGGTGCAGCGCTGGCAGCGTCTCGCGACCATGGAGCCCCGGAAGACGCGCGTCGTGCTCTCGCTGATGTCGGAGCTCGCCGCGGCTGGGGATCGCGCCGCCGCCCTCAAGCACGCCGAGATCTACCACACGCTTATTCGCGACGATCTCGACGCCGAGCCCAACCCGGCGGTCGCGGCGCTCGCGGAGCGGCTGCGTCGCGAGCCGGCGGTCGTGAAGTCTCCGCGACGCACGCTGGACCGCGTCTCGGTTACACCGGTCTCTGAGCCAACGAAGCCAACTCCGGCACCGGCGCTCGTGAGCGAGAGTGCTGTCGCTGTCGAAACGACGACCGTGCCTGCACTGCCCGCGCCGCAGCCGCGCCGTGCGACGATCGAGTGGCTGCGCCATCGCACCACACGCGCCTACCGAGTGGCCGGCGTTGCCGTGGCGCTCGTGCTCCTGCTGGCGCTCTCGCTCGCGTGGATGCTGGCGGGGAAGCGCCGGGCCGACAGCGAGCGCGCGTGGATTCTGCCCACCGACGTCGAGAATCGCACGCGAGATTCGATCTTCGACGGGGCGCTCGACGCCGCGCTCATCGCCGGTCTGCAGCAATCGCCGTACGTGAGCATCTTCCCGCGGTCGCGCGTTCAGCAAACGCTCACACGCATGCAGCGCGCACCGAGTAGCCCAGGCGGGCTGCATCTCGACGAAGCGCTCGCCCGCGAGGTCGCGCAGCGCGAGGGCGTGCATACCGTCCTCGCCGCGAGCGTCGATCGCATCGACAGCAGCTACATGCTCACGGCGCGGCTCGTCGAAGCCGCGACGGGCGTCACCATCGCCGCCGAATCACGCCGGGCCAACCGGCGCGCCGAGATCATCGACGCCGTCGACGACCTCGTTCGCCGCCTGCGGCACGACATCGGCGAGTCATCGGACGTAATCGCCAGGCACGATCTTCCGCTGCCACAGGCGACGACGCGATCGCTGGAAGCGCTGCACAAGTACGCCGACGGACAGCACGCCTGGGCCGCGGGGCAACGAACGCCGGCGCGCGAGCTGTACCTCGAGGCCGTCGCGCTCGATTCCGATTTCGCGCTCGCGCACGCCGCGCTCGGCTTCTACTACTACTGGAACAACGACCGCCCGAAGGGCGACGCGTACTTCGATCACGCGCTCCGTCTCCTCGACCGACTCACGGATCGCGAGCGCCTGCAGGTGCGCGCGAGCGCGGAGAGCTGGCGCGGCAATCGGGAATCGGCGATCGAGCTCCGGAAGGCGCTGCTCGCGATCTATCCGAACGATCCGGCGGCGTGGGGGAGCATCGGGTACGACTACATGCGGCTCCACCGGCCTAACGAGTCGATCGCCGCGTATCGCGAGCAGATCAAGCGCGACTCGACCGACCCCACGAACTACATCAATCTCGCCATCTCGTATCTGCAGCTCGGCCGCCACGACGATGCCGTTCGCCACTACCAGCGTGCTTTCGCGCTGCAGCCCGACCTCCTCAAGCTCGATAATCTGAATCACGAGTACGGCAAGGCGTTGCTGTTCGCGGGGAAGCCGGATGAGGCCCGCGCCGTCTATGATTCGATGCTCGTCGGAAGCGCCGATCAGCGGGCGCGCGGTCATCGCTCGTTAGGTCTGCTGGCGATGATTCGCGGGCGCTACGGTGAGGCGGTCGATCGTTTCCGTGAGGCCGTCCTCCTGAGCCAGGGCCCGAGCCGCGAGCTGACCGAAGCGAGAAACCGCCTCTTCCTCGCATCGGCGCAGCAGGAGAGGGGATGGGGTGATTCCGCGACGGCGGAGATGCGAACCGCGCACGCGCTCTTTCGACGGGCGTACTTCGAGCCGATGTTCCTCTGGTATCTCGGCAAGGCGCTCGCGCGCGACGGGCAGCTGGCGCTCGCGACCGAGGTACTGGACACGCTCCGCAAGCGTGCCCGCGCCGACAACCCACAGGACCGCGCGAACGTGCTCGCGCTCGGAGGCGAGGTAGCGCTGGCGCAGGGACGCGCGGACAGCGCCGCGCATCTGCTGCAGCTCGCGTACACCGTCGATTCGAGCTCACTCGTGAAGGAGTCCCTCGCGAGCGCGGTGGCGCGCACCGGTGACGTGGCGACCGCGGCGCGGCTCTACGAGTCGCTGCTCGCTGGGGCGGAATCCTGGTATGGCTGGGAAGGGGAGCAGTACGCGCTCGCGGCGCCCCTCGCCGCCGGGGCGCTCTACGAGCGGGCGAACGATCTGCCGCACGCCCGCGCCGCCTACGAGCGCGTCCTCACGCGTTGGGCGCAGGGCGACACCGATCTGGTGACGATCCGCGCCAGCCGTGTCGCGCTCGAGCGCATCCGGCGCAAATCCGGAACGCTGACACCGAGCGCCCGTTAGAAGATGATTACTCGACGATTCGACATCGCGGCCAGGGTGCGGACATGCCTAACGGCTATCGCCGTGCTCCTGCTGGTCCCAGTCGCCGCGGCCGGGGCGCAGGCGCCCGGCGTTCGGCACCTCGCCCTCGCAGTCGCCGCGCGAGACAGCAATTGGACGTCCACGGAGGTCACGGTCGACGAGGGCGACGTCATCGCTGTGCGAGCCGCGGGCACCATCGTCATCGGCGTCTTCTCCCGCGAGGTCGACGCCGACGGCTTGGCGCCGGGCACGAGCGCGGGCGTCGGCACCACCTATCTCGAGCTCCGCGTCGGCCACGGCCCCGCCGTTCCGATCGGCCGCAGCGGCAGCCACGAAGTGCTGAGCTCGGGCGAGCTGCAGTTCCGTGTCCACGACACTCGCTACGACGACAACGCCGGCGCCTTTCACCTCGATGTGATCATCGTTCCCGCGAGCGCCATTCCGGAGACCGAGGACCCGCCGACTCAGGAGACGATTCGGGCGCTCAACGCCATGCGCCAGTTCCTGAAGCTGATCGCGACGGCCCAGGAGGCGTACTTCGCGGAACACACCCAGTACGCTAGCGCGTTCGACGAGCTGCGCTTCCGTGCGAGCAAAGGGATTTCCGTCGAGCGAATCACCGTCGCGCCGAAGGGCACTGGCTGGTCGGCGATCGTTAGGCACGAGTCCGCGCCCGATGTCCGCTGCGCCGCCGCGATGAACACGGTCAATCCGTTGGACCGCACCGCCGAGGAGATGCAGGTGGTCTGCCGGTAGCTGCACGGGCCGCGGCGCGCGGCGCCCGCGCCAGAGATTACTTTCCCAGCATGCGAACCATTCCCGCTCTGCTCGGCTCGGCGCTCTTTGTCGCCGCGGCCGCCGCCGCTGGCGCACAGAATCCTAACCTCGAGAGCATCGCGAACGACCGCTACACGCGCTCGCACGACTACGATCTCGTGCATCAACGCATCGTCGTCCGCGACTTCAACTGGGACTCGCTCTCGTTCACGGGCAGCGTCACGACCACGCTCGTCGCGCTCCGGCCCAACATGGACTCGATTGTCATCGATGCCGGTGCGCTTCTCGGCATCACGCGGACGTCCGCCGCGGGCGGCGCCACGCTGCGGACATCCAGGCACGGCGACACCCTCGTAATCCATCTCGCGCGGCCGGCCGCGTTCCGTGACACCGTGCGCTTCACCATCGATTACGGCGGCAAGGTCCAGAACGGACGCGGGCTCACCTTCATCGATGAGCGTGCCCATACCCCGCGCCAGATCTGGAGCCAGGGCGAGGACCACGACAATCACTACTGGTTCCCGACGTACGACTTTCCCAACGACAAGATGACGTGGGAAGTCGAAGCGACGGTGCCCGCGGGCTTCATGGCGGTATCCAATGGCGCGCTGGCGAGCGACACCAAGGAGGCGAGCGGCGCGCGTACGCTGCGCTGGAGAGAAGATCGACCGAGCGCGACGTATCTCGTCTCGCTCGTGGTCGCGCCCCTCGCGAAGATCCACGACACGTGGAAGAACGTCCCTGTCGACTACTACACCTATCACAGCGACAGCGCGCTCGCGTGGCGACTCTTCCATGTAACGCCGGACATGATCGACGTCTACTCGCGACTCACTGGCGTCCCGTACCCTTGGCAGAAATACGCGCAGACCACCGTCGCCGACTTCTTCGGGGGCATGGAGAACGTGAGCGCGACGACACTCGTCGACTGGCTGCCTGATGCGCGAGCATACCAGGACCGGCCGTGGTATCAGCATATTCTCATCCCGCACGAGCTCGCCCATCAGTGGTTCGGCGACTACGTGACGACCGCGAACTGGGCGAACATGTGGCTGAACGAAGGCTTCGCCGAGTTCATGCCGGGCCAGTACTGGCGCGAGAAGCTCGGCGCGCACATCGCCGAGGATTACTACCTCGACGAGTATCGCCAGTTCATGCAGATCGATGCCCGTCGCCGCATGCCGCTCGCCTCGCTCGGCTCGAACAACATCTATCCCAAGGGCGCGCTCGTGCTCGAGATGCTGCACGACTATCTCGGCGACCAGCGGTTCTGGGCGGGCATTCGCGAGTACCTAACGACGCATGCGTTCGGCAACGCCGTCTCCGACGATCTGCGCCAGGCGTTCCTCAACGCGACGGGTGAGAACCTCGAGTGGTTCTGGTTGGAGTGGGTGTACGGCGCAGGGTATCCGGAGTTCACGGTGACGTCGGCCTACGACGCCGCCGCGCGGCGCGTGACGCTAGTCGTCAGGCAGACGCAGCGCGACACGCTCAAGGCCGATAGCTCCGGCATGCGGTATGTCGTGCCCGAGATCTTCCGGATGCCGGTGACGATCCGCGTTGGGATGGCGAGCGGCGCGGACGTCGTGCGCGCAAGCTGGATTCGTCAGCGGGAGGACACGATCGTCGTCGATGGCGTCGCGAGCACGCCGGCGATGATCGTCTTCGACGACGGCAACCACATCCTCAAGAAGCTGATGTTCGAGCAGCCCTCGGCGCAGCTCGCCGCGCAGCTGCGGCGCGACCCGGACCTCTGGAACCGGTCGTGGGTGATCCAGCAGCTCGCCTTGCGGGCGACCGATCCCGTCGCGCAGAGCGCGCTCGCCGATGCGGCGACGGGGAGCGACTACTTCCTGACGCGCGTCGCGGCGGCGTCCGCGTTAGGCAGCCTGGCGCCGTCCGCGGCGATTCCGGCCTTGACCCGGGCGTTGCGCGACACGTCCAGTCAGGTGCGCCAGGCCGCGGTCGAGGCGCTTGGTCGCGTCGGCGGCCCCGACGCGACGACGTTGGCGCGGAGCGCGTGGCGCGACGACTCGAGCTACGGCGTGCGTGCCGCCGCGCTCCCCGCGCTCGCGCGGCTCGACACCACAGGCCGGCGAGCGCTGCTCCTCCAGGGGCTCCGGACGCCGTCCTATCAGGACGCGATCCAGAACGCCGCGATCGGCGCTGCCGTGCGCTCCGATGACTCGAGCTTCGTCGCGCCGATGCAGGCCATCGTCGGCGATCAGCAGCTGCCGTCGTTCGGCCTCGCCGCGATGGCCCTTCGCGGGAGCCAGCGGGCACTCGACTTTCTCGTCTCCGATCTCAACGATCCCAGAGCGTACGTTCGCCAGTGGGCACTGGCGGCGATCGTCCAATCGTTAGGCGCGGGTCGCGGCCTGCCCGCGCTAAAGAGCATTCAACCGTCTTTGACGCATGCCGACACCCGCGCCGCCGTCGAGCGCGCGGTGAAGCAGATGGAGGAGCAGGCGTCGCGGAGCGGAAGCCCGTGAGGAACGGTCAGCCCTCCGGCTGCAGGTTCGCGCACATCATGACATCGTTCATGTCATTCGCGCGCGGCGTCCAGTAGATGTTGGCGTGATAGCTCGACTTCGGATCGAGCGTGAACACGATCTCGGTCCGTAGGTGTGCGTCGCCGCTGCTGGACACGGAGATCGGGGCGAACTGATTCTGGCCCGCGACCATGGGTCCGGGTGAGCCGCACCCGCCGTTGAAGATCGCCCATCCGTTCTGGCTCGCTCCGGCACCGGTATTGATCGAGAGGTCGACACGCATCTGTGAGGGCGTAGTGCCGAGCTGCGTCACCGTGATCGAGCCGGTGCCGCGGTTCGGCGTTGCCGGGGCGAGCGTCGCGTTGGTCGCCATCGTCGCCGAGCGGAAGCTGCCGCTCCATCGTGTCACGGGGCCCGCCGTGCGGGACGCGCCGCCGCCCGCGCCGCTCGACGCGCACGCGCCCAAGCCGACCAGACACCAGAGAACGCCAAGTCGCGCGATCATTGAGTGCTCACTGTGGGGGTCGGCATAACGATAAGGCTCCTGGCGCGCGTGGCTAGACCCGGGTGGCAGGGAACTCTCTCTCTATCGGGACGCTCTGCAAAAAATTGATCCGAATGACGCGAATGAACACGAATTTCGCTGGTGTGCGAGGGAGGCTCCGGTGGCCCCGGTCAGGGCTCAGACTTTTGGGGCTTCCCGAGGCAGTTCCAAAAGAATCCGGGCTCGTTCGGCAGCGGAGACCTCCCGCGAGTACGACCAATTCGTGTTCATTCGCGTAATTCGGATCACTCTTTTCAGAGCATCCCCGGTAGAGTGACCTCCTACGCGCCACTCACCCTAATGAGTAATCCGGATGAACCACGCCCCGATCACCGGGCCCCGCGGACCGCGACGACCGGGCGCCGGTGCCGGGGCGTCGGCAGGGGGCGGTCCGTACTCGGGGGTGAACACGTACGCCACGTGCCGCTTGTCGTCTACCGAGACAGTCTTCGCGCCGACCATCGTCGGCACGGTCGCGACGACCGTGTATTTGTCGGGCGCATCCTCGTGGACGACGGTGACATTTCCGTCGCGCCCAGCGGGGATGTACATGAGCTTCTCGCCCTGGTCCCAGCCTAACGCGTCGACGCCCTCGCCATTCGGGATCTGCGCCACGACCTTGCCGCTGGTCGCATCGACGACGACCGACGTCTTGCTGCAGCCTGAGAAGATCCGATTCGTCGAGCGGTCCATGGCAATCCCGGTCGGTCCATCGCAGGGCGCGATAGGCCAGGTGGCGACGACCTTCCACGTCTTCGTGTCGACGACGTCGATCGCGTTCTTGTCCTCGATGTTGATGAAGATCCGTCCCTTGCCGTCGCTGACGCCGCCCTCTGGCGCGTCGCCGGTGAGCTCCACCCGCGCGACGACGTCGCCACTGGTTGGGTCGATCACGACCGCGGTTCCGGTGGGCCGACTATGGTCGATCGTCAGGACCTTGTCCGTCGCGTCATCGTACATGATGCCGTCGAGCCCCGCGGCTCCGGCGTGCACCTTCTTGATGACGGACGTCGAGCGGAGGTCGAACATGCTCGACGTCGAGTCGCCCGCATTCGTGGTGAAGCCGTGCCCGGAGCGCGGCGCGAGCGCGATCCCGTGCACGCGCGGCGTCTCCGGGATGTCGCCGACGATCTTCCCGGTCGCCTGATCGACCACCATCACATGGGTCGCCCGGGAGATGTAGACGCGTCCCGTCGCCGGATCCACGGTGAGGTAGTCGGTGCCCCCATCGCCTCCAATGTTGAACTTCTCGGTCTTGAAGCTCTGCGCCGACAGCAATGCCGGTAGCAGTAATCCGGTGATGACAAGTGCTGCGTGTCGACGAACGTGTGGCATATCGCCCTCGAGGGAGTTAGGATCGACGTGGAAGGGTGCCGCGTACAATTATGAGCCGATGAACCTTACTACGCGATGACAGTCCGCACGTGGCAGTGATTCGCGAGGCCGAGCGGCCGCCCCTCGAAACACCCCTGCACGTGCCCTCGCCGTCACAGCGCGAGGCGATCGAGGCCGAGGTCGCGCCGCTGCTCGTCCTCGCCGGTCCCGGGGCCGGGAAAACCTACTGCCTCATCGAGCGGATTCGCTTCCTCATCGAGCAGCTCGGTCTCCGCCCCGAGCGGCTCTGCGCCTTCACCTTCACCAACAAAGCCGCGGGCGAGATCGCCGAACGGCTCGCGCGCTCGTTAGGCCCTGCCGCCGCCGTTGTCAAGACGGGCACCATCCACGCCTTCTGCGCCGAGCTGCTGCGCGAATTCGGCACCCGCGTGGGACTCGAGCGCGGCTTCGGGATCGTCGACGAGCGGCAACAGCGGGTCGTCCTCAAACGCCTCGGCGTGCCGCCACGCTGGCACAGCGGCCTTCTCTCCCGCTTCGCCAGCAATCGCTTCTGCGGCACCGCGTTCCAGTACAGCCGCGACGGCGACATCTTCGACCGCTATCGCGCCTTCCTCGACGAGCGCAATCTCGTCGACTTCGACATGCTCGTCCTCAAGACTGCCGAGCTCCTCCGCGACGCGGGCGTCGTGAAGCGCATCCAGGCGCGGTGGGACTGCATCCTGGTCGACGAGTTCCAGGATCTGAACCCGGTGCAGTACGCCGTGATCCGCGACATCGGCCGCGACCACGGCCACGTCTTCGCCGTTGGCGACGACGACCAGTCGATCTACTCGTGGGCGGGCGCGGATCCGCGCGTCTTTCTGAACTTCATGAACGACTTCTCGCTGCACGGCCACGTCCAGCTCCGCGAGAATCGCCGCTGTCCGCGCTCGATCGTCGCCCTCGCGCGCAGGCTGATCGAGATCAACGCGCCGTTGCTCGGGCGGAAGCAGCTCGACGTCGATCGCGACTCACCGCACGACGTCCTGGTGCGCGGCTTCGCCGACGAGGATGCCGAGATCGCGTGGGTGATCGACGACGTGCGGCGCGATCGTGAGACGCACGGCCTCACCTGGGGCGACTATGCGCTCCTCTATCGCAAGCACCAGATCGGGGATCTCGCCGAAGCGGGCTTCCTCGCCGCCGGGCTTCCGTGCCGGCTGGCCCAGGGCCGAGCCCTTGGTGAAGATCCAGTCTGCGCGTACGTCGTCGCCGCGTTAGGTGCGATCGCCCACCGCGACGACCTGCACGACGACAACTTTCTGGACGTCGTGCTGCCCGGCACCATCGTCGACGACGCTCGCGCCAAGGCGGGAACGACACGCACCCTCGTCGACCAGCTGCAGCGGATGGCGAACGCCATGCCCCGCGAGCACGGCGACGCGAAGAAGATCAAGCGCGCGCTCTACAGCCTCCGCAACCTCTCCGCGTTAGGCAGAAAGCATGCGTCGCTCGGGTCGCTCGTCGAGGAGATCCTCTCCCAGCGCGTCGGAGTCCAGCGCACGACGCTCGAGGAGCACCACGACAGTCTCACCGATCCGGCCGGCCATCCCGAGGTGGTTCGCCTGGCCGCGGTGCTCGCAGACGCCGCCCGCGAGCGTCGTCCCATCGCGCTCCCGCGCATGGGGGGCGCCGAGATCGCGCTCAAGGGTATGCTGGCGGAGGTGGGAGTTCTTTGCTGTCATCCTGAGCGCAGCGAAGGGCTCTCTCAGGATGACAGTGGCTCGCTCAGCCTTCCACTCGCTCTCTTCAAGGCTGCTCAACTCTGGCGGATGGGCGACTTCAAGAATGAGTTCCGCGACTTCACCACCATCGACCTCGAGACGACCGACAACGACGTCGCGACGGCGGAAATCGTAGAAATCGCCGCCGTGCGTGTGCGCGACGGCATCCCGTGCGACGAGATCAGCTTCCTCGTCAGACCGAATGGCCCCATCTCGCCCGCGGCGACGAAAGTCCATCACATCACCGACCGCGACGTCGCCAATGCCCCGTCCTTCGATGAGGCCTGGCCGCGGGTGGCCGCGTTCTGCGGCACGGACATCCTCGTCGCGCATAACGGCTATCAGTTCGACTTTCCCGTCCTGAGCCGCGTTGCGAATACCGGCTTCTGCACCTTCGACACGCTCCCGCTCGCCCGCGAGCTGCACTCGGGCAGCGCGCGACTCGGCGACCTTGCCGCCCGTTTCGGCGTTGACGCCGGCGTCTCGCATCGTGCGCTCGACGACGCGCGCACCCTCGCCCGCGTCTGCGTCGCGCTCCACGATCAGAAGATCATCCGCGCTCGCAAGACGTCGCTCGTCCATCTCCTCGACTTCCTCGGCGTTGCCCTCGCGCTCTGGACGGAGAGCGAGCTCGATGACGAATCGCAGCTGCTGCGTCGTCTCACATGTCCCTTCTCGCTCGGCAGGTACAGCGAGTGCCTGGAGCAGTATCGCGCCGAGCGTGACGCCGCTGAGGATCCGACGCTCCCTACCGTCCGCGACCTCATCGAGCGGCTCGGCGGCGAGAAGATGATGCAGCGCATCCGCGCCGAGCGGAGCGCGGCGGAGCGCTACCCGATGGCAATGACCCGGTTGCGGCGCCTCATCGAGCTCTGCTGCCCAGGAGCGTTAGGCGACCAGATCGCCGAGTTCCTCGAGCGTGTCGCGCTCTCGAGCAAGGACGGTGTCGTACCGGCGCGCGAGCGCGTCAACCTCCTCACCCTGCATTCGACCAAGGGACTCGAGTTCTCGCGCGTGTACATCCTCGGCGTCGAGGACGCGGAGCTTCCCGGCGGCACGCCGCTGCGCCCAGCCACGCCTAACGAGATCGAGGAATCGCGTCGCCTCTTGTACGTCGGGATGACGCGCGCGCGCGACCGGCTCGTGCTGACGCGCACCGAGCGTCGCGGTGGCCAGCGCACCGGTGGGCATCGCTTCCTCGACGAGATGGGGCTCACCGTCCAATGACCCGCGCCTGGAAGGTCCGCGTTGGCGACCGCGAAGTTTCCGCTCTGCATGAGCCCGCGACATCGGATGAGCGTCTCGGGACGTTCGTCTGCGCCCACGGTGCGGGCGGCAACATGCACGATCGCGGCGTACAGGCGGTCGCGAAGGAGCTGCGCGGCCGCGGCCTCGACGTCGTGCGTTTCAATTTTCCGTACTCGGAGAAGAAGAGCGGCCGGCCCGATCCGATGCCGGTCCTGCGGGCGACGATCGAAGCAGTGATGGCTGAAGTGGAGCACGAAGGCCCGCTATTGATCGGCGGCCGCTCGATGGGTGGCCGCGCCGCCTCGATGATGGCGGCGGATCACGTGCAGGCTGACGGGCTGCTCCTACTCGCCTATCCGCTGCATCCCGCGGGCAAGCCGGAGCAGCTGCGCGATGCCCACCTGCCGAGCATAACGATGCCGACGCTCTGTATCAACGGAACGCGGGATTCGCTATGCCGGCCCGACCTGATGGAAGCCGTACTGCCGCGGCTCGGGAAGAACTTCCAGATGCACTGGATCGAGGGCGCGGATCACTCGTTCCACGTCTTGAAGTCGTCGGGGCGGACGGATGCCGATGTGCTGGGCGAGATCGGGGCGGCGACGGTGTCGTGGCTCGCGTCGATGGCTCCTCGTTAGGCCGAGCATCAACGGCATGGCGCGGACACGGCCGGACAGTGGCGGATAACTCGCAGACCGCTCCGTTGCGCCATTTTGATCCCGCACCGCCACGAGCGCGGACGATCAATTCTCTTAGTACGTGCCCCGGGAACGGTCCGCGAAGTGTCAGCCAGTGCCCGGCCGTGTCCGCGCCATGTAGTTGATGCTCGGCCTAACGAGGCCTCGAGGCGGTCAGAGCGGCACCCCGGGACGTCGATTCGCGGAGCTCCACGTCTCGATGAACGCCCCCACCGCCGGCGGTCCGGAACCCACACCCTCGTCATGCTTGAAGTAGACGTAAGCGTCGGACCAGCCCTGCGTCGCGATGCATGCCGCCCACTTGCCTAACGAATCGGCGTCGTAGTCCAGCCGGTGCAGCCGCAGGTATCCCCACGACGCCGTCGACTGGACAGGGCAGGCGAAGTCTTCCTGCTCGCCGACGCAGAGCGCGACGTCCTTTTCGCGGAGAGCATCGAACACCTCGTCGTCGAACCAGCTCTCGTGCCGGAACTCGATCGTGAACCGCCGGCCGGCCGGCAGCAGCCCGAGGAAGCCGCGCAGGCGCTGCACGTCCTTCTCCATGTTCGGCGGCAGCTGGAAGAGAATTGGACCGAGGCGGTCGCCGAGCACCGCCGTGTTCTGCAGCAGGAAATCGAGCGCGCTCGCGCATGCCGGCTTGAGCCGCGCATGATGAGTGATGCGCATGCTCGCCTTGATCGCGAACATAAACGTGCCCGGCACCTGCTCGGCCCACTGCTCGAGCACGGGCTGTTTGGGCAGGCGGTAGAACGTGTTGTTGATCTCGACCGTCGGAAACTTCCCAGCGTAGTAGCCGAGCCACGCGTCATCGCCCACGTCGGGCGGATAGAAGACGCCCTTCCACTCCTTGAACGCGTAGCCGCTGGTGCCGGCGAGGAGCCTCACGACACCATGCGCTTCGGCGTGATGTCCTCGTCAGGCTCCGTGCGCGCGAGACTCGCCTTGAGCGCTTCCATGAGGTCGACGATCTTGCCGCCGGTATCCGGCGCGACGTCGGACGACGTGATGTCCTGACCCTCGACCTTCCGCTGGATCGTCTCGAGCACGCGCTCGCGGACGGTGTCCTTGTACTTCTGCGGCTCGAAGTTGTCGTTCGTCGTCTGATCGATGAGCTGCTTCGCGAGCGCGAGCTCGGCCGGCTTGACGTCGCCCTGCGGCACGGGCACTTCGGTCGTCGAACGCACCTCGTCGGAGTAGTGCAGCTGCTCCATCACCAGGCAGTTGTTGAGCGGCCGGAGGAGGATGAGATACTGCTGCCCGCGCGCAGAGTACTGGCCGAGCGCGGCGCGGCCCGTCTCGCGGAGCGCCTC
>JAJKIR010000178.1 GCA_021154325.1 Gemmatimonas sp. | reverse complement strand
TGCTCTTCGGTCGAGGTGCCAGCAGGACGGCCTCGCGGTAGGACCAGGTTTGCCGACCCAGCCCGGTTAGGCTACAATTGCCCCGCTGCCCAACCTACCCAGCGGAGATCTCACGTCATGGATCGTAGACACTTCGTCGTCTCTTCGGCGTTAGGCACCGCGGCAATCGCCGCCAAGAAGCTCCCGTTCGCTGGCAACCCCCTCGCACCTAACGGGGGCATGGCCACCCGCAAGATCCTCATCGCCGGCGGCAACTTCAACACGCCATTCATCCGCTACATGGCGCAGCTCACCGGCAAGCCGCGCCCGAAGCTTCTCTACCTCCCCACCGCATCCGCCGACAGCCCACAAGGAAGCATCGGCTGGTTCCGGAACTGCGCGCCCGTCAACTGCGAGCCATCGGTGCAGGAGAGCTTCATCGCCAGCTCGCGGCAGACGTTGGGCTGGGACGAAGTGCTCCTCTCTGTCGACGGGATCGTCTGCTCTGGCGGCAACACTCTCAACCAGCAGGCGATCTGGAAGGCACAGGGGATCGACCAGGTGCTTCGGCAGGCCTGGGACCGCGGCATCGTCCTCGGTGGCGCGAGCGCGGGCTCGTTATGCTGGTTCGAGGAGGGGACAACCGACTCGCGCCCCAAAGAGCTCACCACCGTGCAGTGCCTCGGCTTCCTCAAGGGCAGCCACTCGCCCCACTACGACCGCGAGCCGCTGCGCCGCCCGCTTTATCAAAAGCTCATCAGCTCTGGCCAGATGAAGCCCGGCTACGCCTGTGACAACGACGCCGGCATCTACTTCGAGGACGCTGACGTCAAACGCGTCGTCTCTACGCGTCCCGAGGCGAAGGTCTACTACGTGAGCATGGTGAACGGGAAGATCAACGAGAAGGTGATGGAGCCCGAGCATATCGCGTGAACCGTGAACGGTGGGCCGTGAACCGTGAACCGTGAACCGTTCTCCGTTCACCTTCACCGTTCACCGTTCACCGTTCAACGTCCACTCGATGTGCCTCTGCAGTGAATCGATCGCCCGTGTGACGTCGTCGAGACGAGCCGGCCCGAATCGATCGTAGCTCACGACACTCTTCTGCCGCCGTCCTGACTCGACGTGCACGGCGATCGCTTCCGTCCGCCCACGCGGGGACTCATAGCGGTCGGCGAGGGTGAAGAAGTCGCTCTCGATGATCCGCTGCGCAATCACCGGAAAATCGACGAGCGCGATCGAGCCGACGCGGACCGTGCTCGCCGCGCCGCTCGCTTCGTGGCGATACTCGGCGCTGCCGTCGCGTGTCAGCGTCAGGCTCGAGACGACGCGTCCCCCCTGATCGAGCCGCTCGAGCCTGACGAGATCGACTTGCTCGGCAGTCAGCGGCGCCCGCCGGCGATCGATCTGCGCCGGTGGCGGCGCCGGTTCGCCGTGACTCCCCGCAAGGCGCGTCTCGTAGTCGCGCACGTTCGTGAGATCGAAGACCGACGTCGGCGTCGCCTTTGCCGCGAAGCGCGTGACGCTGTCGTGCAGTCGCTCGGTGACGACGCGCTCCGCGTCCCGCATGCCACCGGGACGCAAGCCGCCGTCGACGATGCGCTGGAAAGGCCGCGAGAGGTGCAGTGTGTTCCCGAGCTGATAGAGCCAGCTCATCGAGTCGTGCACGACGAACTCGGACGGCACCGACTCCTGCTTCGCGAGCGGCGTGAGATCGAGTTCGATGCCGCAGGTGTCGCTCACGCGATTCACCATCCAGCGGAGCGACACGTTCGCGAGACCACGCTCGCTCGCGGAGTAGCCGCCGCCGACGTCGGAGTGCACACCCGCGAACCACACCTGCTCGAGCACCTGACCCGCCGCCTTCGCGTGCGGCTGTTGAACCCACAGCGTCGGCTTGAACGCCTCACGACGCTCGTTGAGGGCGAGCGCGTGAAACGCGCAGTCGACATAGGAGCTGAGATTGACGTCGTGAAATTTCGCCACCGACTCGTTGAACCAGCGGATTGGCGTCGTCAGCGCATGCTCGACGGGAATGCCTAACGCGCCGACCGTGTCCCAGACGCCGATGCACGCGAGATTGAAGTCGGGGTGAGCGTAGTCGGCGCGGAACTGCACCGCGCGCGACGCGATCGGCAGCGTGTCGGGATCGCGATTCCGATAGAGCGCGTACGCGCGCTTGAGCAGATCGCCGCGCTCGAGCTTCTTGCTCTCGGCTTTCTCGACGTCGACGATGCCGCAGTTGCGAATGAGGCCGGCGAGACTCCGCGCCGTGTACGCGCCGCGGCTGAAGCCGAAGAGGTACACGGAGTCGCCGGGCCGATAGTAGCGGGCGAGAAAGTCGTAGCAGTCCTTCATGTTGGCCGTGAGCCCGCGGCCACTCGCACCGTCGACGATCCGATCGATCTTCGAACCGGTCGTGCCGACGCCCGCGTGGTAGTACTTGAGCTGCGGCGTTCCGTCGGTCGCGCGATTTCTCACGAGCTCGTACATCCGCCAGACATTGGTCGACGCGTCCTCACCCTTCTTGGTCTTGGGCGTGTTCCACGTGCCGTCGGTGCAGATGATGATCCGCTTCCGCCGCTCGAGGTCGGCCGAGAGCTGCTGAACGTTGTGCTCGATTGTCGCCTGGCCGAAGAGCGCATCGAGCTGCGAGGGCCTCGGCGACGGACGCAGCTTGATCGGTGCGGCGGCGTCCGGTGGAGAAACGAGGGGCTCGAGCTCCTCGAGGCCGTACGACGGGAGCGGACAGGGGCGGGCCATACTGACCTCCGGCGCGGGTATGGACGCAGCCTCGCAAGTATGGACCGACCGATTCGCGGCCGCCAGAGCGGCGTGGATTAGAGTCTTTTAATGAAGGCCGGCTGGCGCGTTCTGTGCGCAGATCCTGGCTGCCGCGGACGGCTGTGGCAAGACGGGCTTGCAATGATGACGTATCGACACATGCGATCGATCCTTGCTCTCGCGCTGATACTCGTAGCATGCATCGAGTGTCGTACCTTCGGCGGCGAACATCGTCGCCGCCGGTGGTGCGGTGTTTATCGCAGAGGTTGGATCGGTAGTGTCACTCGATGCATCAACTGGTGCTGTGAGGTGGCAGTACAGTCCTGATGCGCCGTCGTATGCGGCGCAGAGCGCCGTCGATGACGGCGCGCTCTACATCGGCACGCGCTCGCATAAGGTCTACGCGTTGGACGTGCAAACCGGACAACCCCTCTGGACCGCCGACATTGGTGTGAACTGGCCATTCCTCGGCATCGTGACAGGAATTGCGATCAGCGGCGATAGGGTCTACGCGGGAGCGGTCAAGCGACTCACGGCCGCCGGTGACAGCAGCGTGAGTATCGTGGCCGCACTGGATCGAATCACCGGCACGATTCTCTTCGAGTTTGAAGCGCGGCAGGCACCCGCCACGAGCAGCGTTTCGTCGGCGCCCGTTGTCAGTGGAACTCTCCTGTTGGTCAGTGATCTCGGCGGGGCATTTTACGCCATTTGACCGCTTTGCGCAGCGGGAGATCTGGCGCGTGGCCACACAGCCCGGTTTCGCCGGCCCTTTCGCAAGTGCGGCGGTGGATGCCAACCACGTGTATGTCGGCGAACGACACTTACGTCTACGCCGCAGATCTCGGCTCGGGCAACATTCTCTGGCGTACGACGACGAACGCGTCGATTCACGAATCAGCAATCTGTGGCCAGCGGATTTTCGTGAATAATCTGGGAATCTTTGTCCTTGACGCTGCCACTGGGCGGGTCGCACGGACCTTGTTTGACGGCGACCCTAACGAGATCCCGACCTCTGGCTTTGGCGTCGGCAGCGATCGGGTAGTCTTTTCCGGCGTCCACGGCGCCTATGCGCTTTCCTGTCAGTGACGCAATCGCTCCGTGCGCCAACCTACCACGCCACCCCGTAGTCCTCGCCATTATTGCTCGACCCGCCCCACATCGTCCTGTGCTTCGCGTCGAAGAGAATCGCGTTGATCGGACCCGAAGTGCGGTCGCCGACCTGCAGCGTGTACCCCATCGCCTGGAGCGCCGAACGCACCTCGAGCGGAGTCTGATTCGACACCAGCATCCGCCCCGGCCGATTCTCGTGCGCGCCGAATGACGACCGCATCTGGAAGCTGTTGATGTTCGGCGCCTCCACGGCCTGCTGCGGCGTCATCCCCCACTCGACGACGTTGAGAAAGAACTGTAGCAGGTTCTGATCTTGTGAATCGCCGCCCTGCACCGAGAAGCAGAGATACGGCGCGCCGTCCTTGAGCGCGAGCGTCGGCGTCAGCGTAACGCGCGGCCGCTTGCCGGGCTCGATGACGTTGAACGGGCCGTCCTTCGCCTCAGTCACGAAGCTCTGCGCGCGCTGGCTCAGTCCAATCCCGGTGCGGCCCGCGATTACTGCCGGCACCCAGCCGCCGCTCGGCGTCACGCTCACCACCCAGCCCGCCGAGTCCGCGGCCTCGATCGACGTCGTGCCGCTGTAGAACGACTGCTCGAACGCGGCGTCGCTCGAGCCGGGAACATCCTGCTGGCCGCTCCGGCGCGTGGTGTCTCCATTCTGCGTCTTCCATTCCGCGAGCAGATTCGCGAACGGATTGGTGCCGCCCTGATATGGGTACGGATCGCCGGGCTTGATGTTCGGGTCGTTGCGGTTCCAGTCGATCGTCGCATAACGAGCCTTCGCGTACTCCTTCGACAGGAGACCCTTCGCCGGCTCCTCGGGCGGGAAGTACGGGTCGCCGTAGTAGAAATCGCGGTCGGCGAAGGCGAGGCTCATCGCCTGATACAGCGTGTGCATGTACTTCGCCGAGTTGAAGCCCATCGATTTGAGGTCGGCGTTCTCGAGGATGTTGAGCGCCTGGAGCATCGCTGGGCCCTGCTGCCAGAAGGGAAGCTTGTAGACGGTGATGCCCTTGTACGTCGTCGAGACGGGCTCCTCGATGTGAACTTTCCAGTTTGCTAAATCGGCAAGCGTGAAGAGGCCGCCGTCCTCCTGCATGCCGCGGACGATCTCGCGCGCGATGTCGCCCTTGTAGAAGCGGTCGTACGCCGCATAGATCGCCTGCTTCCGCGTCTTCCCCTGCTTCAGTGCCGCGCGCTCCGTTTCGACGAGCTTTCTCCACGTCGCGGCGAGGTCACGCTGGACGAACAGCTCGCCCGGCTCCGGCGCCTCCTTGGCACCGCCTTGATGGGTGAGCATGATCGACGGCGAGTACTTCCACTTCTTGATCCAGTCCTTGTCGCGCTCGATCGTTCCCGTGAGCTGCGCCTCGATGGGATAGCCGTCGGCCATCTGGATCGCCGGCGCGAGCACCTCAGCCAGCGACATCGTGCCGTACTCGGCGAGCATCACCATCAGTCCGCCGGGCGTGCCGGGTGTCACCGCCGCGAGCGGGCCGTACTCCGGCGGATACTTGTACCCCTTCGAGTGGTAGTACTCCGCCGTCGCACCACTCGGCGCCGCGCCTAACGCGTCGATGCCGATGACCTTCTTCGTCTTCGGATTGTAGATGAGCGCCTGCGTCTCGCCGCCGCACGACAGGGTATCCCACATCGTGCATCCCGCCGCGAGCATCGCCGCCGCCGCATCGACCGCGTTGCCGCCCTTCGCGAAGATCATCGCGCCGGCCGTGGCCGAGAGCGGCTTTCCGGTGATCGCGAGCCAGTGCTCCGCGTGCAGCGGCGGCTTCTGTGTGCGCCTTGGAATCGGAGTGGTAGTTCGGCGCAACGTATCCGCGGGGGATGACTGCTGTTGTTGTTGCTGTGCGCCAGCGATGAATGAAGTCGCGGCGAGGAGAGTTAGCGTTAGGCGAAGCATGTTGATCCTCTTACCTCAGAGATTGGTGCACCGGACTCCTTAAAAAACATCATTACTGGAACTCCCGAGGAGCTTTTCTGGCGCGCCGGTACTCTCGTTCAACACCGCCGCCCGCTCCGCCAGCGCCGCGACAATTGACTGCGTACGACGCCGCCATCGCTCGGCGATGCCGAACCAGAGAGCACGCGCGCTCACGACCGTTCCAGCTATCGCCGACCCCGCGACGATCGCGCTCGCGATGAGCGCATTGTCCGTGACGTTGATCGCGATCGCAACGCCCCCGAGCGCGGCGAGCAGGCCGATCCCGACGCTTCCCGCGGCGATGGCGACCGCCTGATCGAGACGTTCCGTCGTGAGCGCGATGCGCGTCCCGCCGCCGCGGGGACCGACCGTGAGAATCGACATGCCGAGTGCCGACCGGAGGCGGAGCTCCACGCCGTCGAAGACCTGGCGAACCTCGCCATGCAGCCCAAGCTCCGCGCGTGCCTGGTCGAGCAGCTCGCCGATCTGGGTCGAGCCGAGCGAGCCTGCCACGCTCCGCTCGTCGTGAAATCGTGTCGGAGCACCGAGCCAGCCGACGCGCGGGCGCGGGCGCTCGAGCTCCGCGACGGCTTCCGAGACGAACGGTGCGTCGATCCCGACCTCGGCGGCGATCTCCTGGATCTCCGCGAGCGTTCGCTGCGCGCCGCGTCCGTCGGCGCCTTCCTGCAGCTCGGCGGCGCGCTTGAGGATCAGCGCCATCTCCTGGTCGGAGTAGCGCTGAGACGGGGACGGCATGTCGGGCATGACCGGAGAATATGGGCTCGCGCGCGGTGCGACGGCAACGCGCGCGCGCGAGGCACCGAACGGCGCGTCAGGCGCCGGGCTGCGGTTGCTCTCCGTCGCTGCCTGCTTCGATGTCCTTCCGAAGGCGGCGCCGCAGGGAGACTGCCTCCTTCGCCGCCTCGGCGACGATGGCAAGCGTTTCCTCGATTTTGATCAGCTCGCCGGTGTTGACGTCGTGGACGGACGGCGCGGCGCAGACCTCACCGAGGCTGCGTTCGATCTTGTCTTCGATCCGCTCGAGCTGCGGCCGGAGCGGCACACTTGGATCGATCGCCACTCTGCTGCTCCTTTGCGCTGAACGACGCCGCGACTCAGGATGCGGTCGCGAGTGCCAGCCTCAATAGACCTGTGATGTCTCTCGTGAAACAGCGCGTGTGCACGAATCGGCCGTCCTCGCGATAGACGTTGGAGTTGATGAGCACGTGACGAATGCTTCCGTCCTTGCAGAGCAACCGTGCCTGGAACTCACGCAGCGCCTCGCCGCGCGAGACCCGATCGAGCATGTCCGAAATCACGTTTGCATCGGCATGGAACCGCGCGATGTGTCTGCCGATGAACTCGTTAGGCTCGTAGCCGAGCATCTCGAGCTCGGCGCGGTTCGCCCAGAGAATGGTGCCGTCTTCGGCGACCCAGTGCATGCCTTCGGGTGCGTTGTCGAG
>JAJKIR010000177.1 GCA_021154325.1 Gemmatimonas sp. | reverse complement strand
GGGGTTCCGATGATCGGCATCACGCTCCTGCATCGGAAAGGCTATTTCGAGCAGCATCTGGACGCGGCTGGCGCCCAGACCGAGCAACCCGTGGCGTGGAACCCCGAGGACATCCTCGATCTGCTTCCGGTGAGCGCCACGGTTCAGATCGAGGGACGCACGGTTCGCGTCCGCGCCTGGCGGTACATCATCCGCGGCGTCTCCGGACACGAGGTCCCCGTCTTCCTGCTGGACACGGCCGTTCCGGAGAACACGCCCTGGGACCAGACGCTCACCGATTACCTCTATGGCGGCGACAGCCACTATCGCCTCTGCCAGGAAGTCGTGCTCGGCATGGGCGGCGCGGCGATCCTTCGCGCGCTCGGGTACAACGGCGAGGTCCATTACCACCTCAACGAGGGACACTCGGCGCTGTTGACGCTGTGCCTTCTCGAGTGGCAGCTGGACGGCCGCGCCCGTTTCGAGCTCGACGAGGCGGACCTGGACGCGGTGCGACGCCGCGTGGTCTTCACGACCCACACGCCGGTGCCGGCTGGCCACGACAAGTTCCCCGTGGACATGGTCCGCCATGTTCTTGGCGCGGAGCAGGTGTCGTTGCTCGAGTCGGCGCACGTCATCGATGACGGGACGCTCAACCTGACGCACCTCGCCCTCCGGCTGTCGCGGTTCGTGAACGGCGTGGCGATGAAGCATCGCGAAGTGTCGCAGGGGATGTTCCCGAACTATCCGATCAACTCGATCACGAACGGCGTGCACGCATCGACCTGGACGTCGCCTTCGTTCCAGACGCTGTTCGACAAGCGCATCCCCGAGTGGCGCGCGGACAACTACTATCTCCGCTACGCCATCGGCGTTCCGCTGCAGGAGATTCGCGCCGCGCACGCCGAGGCGAAGCAGATCCTGTTGAACGAGATCAAGGCGCGCAGCGGCACGGAGCTCGATCCGAAGGTGTTCACTATCGGCTTCGCGCGCCGCGCCACGCCGTACAAACGCGCGGATTTAGTGATCTCTAATCCGGAGCGCCTCCTCCAGATCGCCGATTCCATCGGGCCGATCCAGATTGTCTTCGGCGGCAAGGCGCATCCGCACGACGTCGGCGGCAAGGAGCTGATTCGCCGCATTCACGAGGCGAGCGTGAAGCTCGCCGACGCGGTGAAGATCGTGTACGTCGAGAACTACGAGATGGAGATCGCGGCGAAGATGGTTGCGGGCGTCGATCTCTGGCTCAACAACCCGATGAAGCCGCTGGAGGCTTCCGGCACCAGTGGCATGAAGGCGGCGCTCAACGGCGTGCCGAGTCTGTCGGTGCTCGATGGCTGGTGGATCGAGGGCCACATCGAAGGCGTCACGGGCTGGTCGATTGGGACGTCGAGCGCCGAAGGCGATCAGTCGAAGGACGCGTCGGATCTCTTCCTCAAGCTCGAGCGCGTGATCCTGCCGTTGTTCTATGGTCTGCCGTTCGCGTATGCGGAAGTGATGCGTTCGGCGATCGCGCTGAACGGCTCCTTCTTCAACACGCAGCGGATGGTGGAGCAGTACGTCCGCAACGCCTACTTCCCGGCCGCGTCACTGGTCGAAGAGGCCGTTGGCTGAGCGGCGAGTGGCGCAACCCGCCACTCGCCACTCTCTAAGCCCGCTCGAGCTCCTCTTCCATCTCCTCCGTCTTCCGCACGGCGCGTAGCGCGATACGGCCAGCGACGATGGCGCCTAACGCGATGTAGATGTAGAAGGTGTAGAATCGCCACCAGAGGAGCGAGGCGGCGAAGGCGTGGGCGGGGATCACGCTGCCGAGCGCGGCGCGGAACGCCAGCTCTACCGCGCCGCCTCCGCCCGGCGCCGGTACCACGGCCGCTCCATACAAAAAGCCAAGCGGCCAGAGCGCGAGCGGCTCGATACGAACTTGCTCACTTACCGCCGGCAACACGAGCGCCGGCAGCACGCAGAGCCGCATCGCGACGTGAACCACCGACGCGATGAACGCCGCTGTCGCCCAGGCCACGTTCACGTTCCGCACCGCATCCACCGCCGTGCGAACCTTCGCCAGCCAGTCTCGGATTACGCGCCATCGGCCGGCGCGGAGCCCGATGCGCTCCGCCCATCGCGGTGGGGTGTACGCGACGTCGCGCCGGGCGAGCATGATCGCGAGCGCCGCAACGCCGAGCACGAAGCCGGCGTACAGGCCCACCACTCCGATCAGTGCGCCGAGCACCGCGCCGGCGCTGCGAAAAACGATCGCGACCACGAGCACCACGAGCGCGAGCGAAAGCGCCTCGAGCAGCAGCTCGGCAAAGAGGACGACGAGTGCATTGGTCGCCGCGATCCCCGCTTCGACCAGAACGAGAAAGCGCGCGGGCTCGGCGCCGCTACGAGCTGGGGTGATCGCGCCGCCGAAGTCGCCGGCGAGACTCGTCCGAACCGAGACGCGAACCGGCAGCGTGATGCGTACCGACTTCGCACTCCACGTGAGCTTGAGTGAGCGCGCCACGATCTCGATCAGCACGGCAAGGGCGGCGAGCGCGTGCGATCGGAGCGGCAGCGTCAGCGATCCCCGATCCCACCAATCGGCGATCATGTAGATCGAAACGCCGAGCACGGCGGCGAACGACAGTCCGGTGAGGAGCCAGTGCCTGAAGGGTCGTGCGGGCGTCACCGGCGCCGCATCTCGTGCTGTGATCGCAATCCGTAACCAGAGTGAAAGTGAATTGACGAGCTGTGAGACGCGAATCTCCAAACTGTGGCCCCACGAGTCAACCGTCGCGGACCGGCGAAACGCGTCGCGTCGTGTGTGCCGATGGGCCTCTTTTTGCTTTTTGTTTATAGCATGAAGCGTGGCAAATCGCCTCTGGATCTGCCCGGCGTGGTGAAGGCGAGTCGCGACATCGCCGGTGGACACCAGGTGACACTCGAGCTCGAGGCGGAGCGGGAGCACGTGCCCGCGATCCTGCTCGTGCCAAACGGCGCCAGTGGGAGGTCGGGAGCGCTCCTCCTCCACGGCTTCACCTCACGAAAGGAGCGGATGGCGGAAGGAATCGGCCGTGCGCTCCTCGCGCGTGGCGTGGCAACGTTGTCCATCGATCTGCCGCTGCATGGCGCTCGCGAGGGAAGCATCGACGAGCTCTCGTTACGCAATCCCTTGCAGCTCATCGGTGCGTGGCGGCTCGCGCTCAGCGAGGTGCGCCTCTCGCTCGACTATCTGACACAGCTCGCGGTGATCGATGCGGCGCGTCTCGCGCTCGTCGGCTACTCGCTCGGATCCTTTCTCTCCGTCGTTGCCGCGGCGGGCGACGAACGCGTCCGCGCGATGGTGCTCGCGTCCGGTGGTGATCTCCCCGAACGCACACCATTCGCCACACTCGTCCGCGCCGCCGCCGACCCGCTTCGTGCGGTGCGGAAATTTGCGGGCCGGCCGCTGCTCATGGTGAATGGCCGCTACGATCGAACGATCACGTCCGCTCAGGCGGAGCGACTGTTCGAGGCGGCGCGCGAGCCGAAGGAGATCCATTGGTACCAGGGCGGCCACTGGCCACCACCGCCTGAGATCGAGTTCGCGGCGGAGTGGCTCTCCGCTCGGCTTGGCGACGTGCGTTCAGCTTCGCGGCGCCGGGCCAAGAGCGTGGGTGCGGACTGAGCCATCGCTGTTACTTCTGAGCGTAGACCTCGATCCAGGGCGCCCGGCGCGGCGAGCGTCGCGCTGCAAAGCCTAACGCGAGCTTCACCATGCGCTCCTCCATGCTCGCCCAGCGGCGAGTCCATTCGTCGGCGATGGGCACGAGCACGTCACCCTCGACATGCGTGACGCGAAAGCCTACGCGGTCGAGCAATCGGGTCAGCGAGCGGATGGTGAAGCCGTAGCGATACGGAAAGGTGAGCAGGTTGTTGTGCGCGAGGGCAAGCCGCGCGAGCGCTCCTGCTAGAGGTCGGCTCGCCACGCCCCGCAGCGCCGCGTAGAGCTCGCCGTTAGGCACACGCACGACAAAGACACCGCCCGGACGCAGCAGCCGCCACGCGGCGTTCGCCGTGCCGCGCGGATCCGGCAGCTGATCGAAGGTGTTCCAGATCGCGACCGCGTCGACAGGGCTGCGTACGTCGACCGATTCGAGATCACCCTCGTGTACCGTGAAGCCGAGCGATCGGGTGAACGCGTTCACCTCGGGATTGATGTCGACGCCCTCGAAGTGGAGCCCGACCTCACGCGCCGCGGCGAGGAACCCGCCGACGTAGCTCCCGACCTCGAGCCCCGCGCCGCGCCGGCCGAGAACGCGCCAGAGCCGGCGCGCCTGCGCGCGGTAAGCGGGAAGCTGCGTGTCGTGCAAACCCTGCAACAGCTCCCGCGACGGCGTGGCGTCGGCGTAGATCGAGTCGAGCTCGTACGCGCGCTCGATCGGATTGCGATACACGAGCCCGCAGCGCTCGCATTCCACGAGTCGGAACGGCGGGTGCTCCGAGAACGCGACGCGGTCCATGAGGCGCTCCGGCGGTGTGGATGGCCGGAGCCGCTTGCCGTGAAACTCCCAGAGCAACTCCACCTCACGACGCACCGCCTCGAAGTCGGCGATCTCGCGACTCTCGCCACTTCCGCAGGCGATGCATTGGGTGAGCTCGTAGGCCGGGGATTTCGTTTCCATTTCCCGGGGAAAGTGCATTACTCGGGCCCTCGGGAGACGCTGTACTTCCAAGGAAAGCTCCTCTAACGAAAACGCATCAACTGCTTGGAACGCGGTCAGGGCCGGACACGGCACGGACAGTTCGCGGACAACAACAGAATGATTGTTGTCGCGTTAATCCGTGCGTGTCCGGCCCTGTCCGCGTTTGAAACGTTGATGTCTGCCTTACGAGGAGCTGCCGAGGGTCACGGTATCTTCCAGAACTCCACCTGATTCTGATCGAACCGCGGGATCGCGAGCACGCCGCGCTTGCTGTCGACGCCGATGTCGGCGGGAGCGCTCACCGTCGATACGATCTTGCTCATCTTGCCGTCGCGTACAGCGTAAACCGAAGAGTCAGCCCAGCTCGAGACGAGGATGCGGCCGTCGCGGAGGACCTCGATGCCGTCGTACTGGCCCGGGCCATCGGCGATCTTCGTCGGCGCGCTACCGGGCTTCCAAGCTTGCACGTCCTTGCCGGCGAACGGCGCGAGCACGAAGCGGCTGTTCGCCGCGTCCCACGCGATGCCGTTAGGATTCGCTAACGAGTCGCCCGTCGCTGCTTCCGTGACCTTGTTATCGGAGAGCGCGATGCGGAAGATGCGATTGACGCCAGGGTGCGTCATCTGACCCTTCGAGTCGAAGATGATGCCGGTGTCGGTGACGTAGACGGCGCTGTCTGATCCAACAGCGATATCGTTGAGGAACGTCGCCTTCTGCGTCTTGAGCGAGATCGTCTTGAGCGGCTTGCCCGTCTTCTTGTCGAAGACGCGCACGACGTCGATGTCTGCCACCCAGAGCTGATCGGCTGTCGTCGCGATGCCCTTTGGCGCGTCGAGCTTCACGCCATTCTTCCCACCCTCGGCGAACATCGTCGTCGTAGTCGTGCTCTCGGCGGCGACCCGCACGATGTAGCCGTTGCCGTCGTGCTGCGACGGATTGCCGTTGATGTTCGAGATGAACCACGCGTCGAGATCGGCGTCGTAGTGCACCGACTCCGGCGTCTTCATCTGGGCGAGGACGCCAAGTTTGTGCGCGGCGGAATCGGGACCTGATGCGGTTCCCTGGCCGGGCGTGACGTTCGCGGTGGCGCGCGTGCTGTCCTGAGGCGGCGCCTTCTCCGTCTTGCACGCGGCGAGAACGGCGGCGCAGACAAGGAGCAGATTCCTCGCTGCGCTCGGAATGAGATAGGGACGAATCGGAATGACAGACTGTCGAGTCATGGTATCGATGAGGTGAAGGACGAAGTGAAAGTAGCCCCTCCCGTTCGGGTCTTGCTTTCGGTATTTCTTCGGTATATCCTGGTTGCCCGTCGGATGGAGATCGGCCGATGTCGAGCGGAGCGAAGGTGGGAGCAGGGAAGCTGGGTCGAGGCGATGGTGCATTCGACCTGGCGTCCTATGCTCCCGTCGCCGAGCGAATCACGCTCTTCTACGAGACGTTCCCGCGCGGCCGGATCATCACGGAGCTCGTGAGCCGCACGGACAAGGATGTGGTCTTTCGCGCGCTGATCTATCGCGACGCGAGCGACGCGCATGCCGCCGCCACAGGTTGGGCCGCGGAGCGCGAGGGTGACGGGGAGATCAACACCGTCGCCTGTCTCGAGAACACGGAGACGTCGGCGATCGGGCGCGCGCTGGCGAACCTCGGCTTCACGGCGTCGCGCGAGCGGCCGAGCGCGGAGGAGATGGCGAAAGCGTCACGGGCACGGGTGCGCGTGGCCGCCGAGCAACCAGTGCCGGCAGGTGTGTATCAGTTCGGCGGCTCGCGCACTCCGAGCACGCTCGCGGCGCGAAATGCGCCTACCGCGTCGAAAACCGATCCCGTCGTGGCGGATTTCCTCTCGCTCATCACGCGCGCCGAGAGGGCAGGCCTGCGTGCGACGCGGGCGGCCCAGTGGCGGCACCGCGTCGTCTCCGGTGCACTCTCGGGAGAGACGCTGCTCCGTTGCGAACGGCGTCTCCGCCTCTGGCTTCAGGCTCCGAAGCGTCGCGGCCGCAGCTGACGCCGGCGCCGCTGTCCCCACGCGGCACCTCAGACTCACCAGGGTCTCGCGCGCGGAGCTGCGGCGGGGCACGGGAATGACCGACGCACCGAGGCGATTGAGCCGTGACCCACGCACGAGCATCGAAGGATCGTGATCGCAACGCGCTCCACGCCCTGTCAGACGCGGCGCTGGTCGATGCGATGCGAGCGAGCGTTCCCGAAGCGTGGACCGAGTTCGATGCCCGCTTCCGTCCATTGCTCGAACGCTACGCAGCCCGGATAGGCATTCCGCGGTGGGAATGGAGCTGCTGTATCACCGAGGTTCTGGATGACGAGGCGCTACGCCTCATCGAGCGCTCGCGCGAGCCGCCCCAGCAGATGACGGCCTATCTCATTCGCGCCGTGCGCAATCGACATCTGGCGCTGAAGCGCGCCGCGATGCGCCGTGACAATCGTTATGCGGAAGCGGCGGCCGCCGCGCAGTCGCTCGACGGAGGCGTCAGCCCACTCGTCTCCGAGCACACGCGTCGCGCCTGCGAGCCACCACGCGTGTCCGAGGAGCGGCAGACTCCGCCCGCTGGAGTGGCGCGGCTGGCAGAGCTCTTGAGCGCGCGTCTCTCGGAGGAGGAGCGGCAGATGCTCGCCTGGGTTGCCGAGGGCGTGCCGCAACGGGTGATCGGCGACTGGTTAGGCATCAACCGCGAGGCGGCGAAGAAGCGCATTGCCCGGCTCTGCCACCGACTGCGCAACGCCGCCGTGGCACTGAGCGCCGAGCTGCCGCCCGACACACAGAAGGCGATCGACCGGTTGCTGCAGCGGGCCGGAGAGGGGCGACGAGATTCCCATTCGGGAGAGAGCGATGATCGATGAACGCGATGAAGCGACGGAGACGGAGCTCGAGTTGGCCGAGGTGATCGGACGGGTGTTGCTGCGCGATCCCGAGCATCCGGCGTGGCGCGACGCGCGATTTCTCGAATGGCTGGCAGCGGATGCGCGTGACGAATCGCGTCATCGGCAGCGGCGGCTGGCGCGCGCGGCGCGAGCGTCTGGTGACGCGCTGATGGCGCGGGCGCACGCGCGCCGATTGCGCGTGGCGCAGGGCGGCAATCCGCCGCTCGTGCGAGAGGCTTCGCCCTCGGAGCTCGCGGGGCGGCGGGTGCCGGTCGTGGAGCTGGGCATCGCCGCCGGCGTCGGCCGCGAGCTGTGGGACGAGCCCGCGGAGGCCTGGGTGGAGCTGCCTGACGATACACCGTCTGGGGAGTACGTCGCGCTGCGAATTGTCGGAGATAGCATGGCGCCGCTGATGCACACGGGTGACACGGTGCTCGTTAGGCTGGGAGGAGACGTGAAGCGTGACACGGTGATCGTGGCGCGTCATCCGGACGACGGGTACGTCTGCAAGCGTGTGAGTCGGGTGCGGCGGACATCAATCGAGCTCGCCTCACTCGCTCCCGGCCGGCCGGCAATCGGGATTCCCCGGGACGCGCGACTCGTCGTCGGGACCGTGATGCTCGTCTGGTGCACGCATCGATCGTGAGCGCCGGTCCCCAGTCGGCACCTCAGGAGTGACGGAGGCGATGCCGCTGGTCGTTAGGCACGCGATGCCTCCCATGCCGCTCAGGAGGTCTCACCATGTCGAAGTTGAGAGTTGCTCGTGTCCCGAAGCCCACGCATCGGGTGACCACGATCACGGTCGGTGCCGCGATGGCGATCGCAGCGGCGCTCGCGTTACCGCATGCCAACGGCGGCGATCGCGATTGTTTGCTGTTCCAGGCGCGGCTCGAGACGAGTGAGTATCCAGCCCTGGACTTGCGCCTCTGCGCGATCGTCCCTGCAGCCGGCGGTGCCGTGGTCGTACGTTATGATGTCGTGGTACGCGTCGCGATGATGCCGGCCCGCCCGCGGTGAGCGACGCTATCGCGGCAGCCAGAAGCGGAACCGGCTTCCCTTTCCGATCGCGCTCTCCACGCTCAGGTCGCCGCCTAACGCGCGCGCCAAACGGCGCGACACACTCAACCCGAGCCCCGCGCCGCCGCGCTTCCGCGTCACCGTCTGATCCACCTGCCAGAAGGTCTCGAACACCTGCTCCTGGTGCTCCGGCGCGATCCCGATCCCCGTGTCCGTCACCTCGAAGACCACGCATTTGTCCTCGGCGCGCGACCGCAAGCTGATCCCACCCTCGTCCGTGAACTTGATCGCGTTCGAGAGCAGATTCACCAGTACCTGCCGCACCTTCGCGCGATCGGAGGTGAAGCTCGCCGCCTCGTCAGGCGCCTCGATCGTGAATCTCAGCCCTTTCGCCGTGGCGACGGGCTCCACCAGCGCGCCTGCCTCCCGCGTCACCTCCGCCAGATCGATTGGCGCCGCGCGGATGTTCTCCGTCCCCGACTCGATGCGGCTGAAGGAGAGGATGTCGTCGACGAGCTCCACGAGGTGGCGCGCCGAGAGCTGCACCCGCGCCAGCTGCTCCCGCTGGACGTCGCTCACCGGGCCCGCAACGCCGTCGTGCAGGAGCTCCGCGTAGCCGACGATCGCGTTGAGCGGCGTCCGGAGCTCGTGGCTCATCACCGCGAGGAAGTCACTCTTCGCCCGGTTCGCCACCTCGGCCGCGTCGCGCGCTTCCTCCGCCTGCGTGGTTGTCTCGCGCAGCTGCTCCAGCGTCTCCTCCATCGTCACCTGCTGCTCCTCGAGCAGCTTCGCCTGCGCCTCCATCTGCTCCTGGGCGCGCTGCTGGTCCATGACGTCGGTGCGGATGGAGCGATTCGTGACGAAAGCCAGCAGGAACGCGCCCAGCGTGCCGCTCACGATCACGCCTAACGCGAGATCCCGAATGCGCAGCCGCGCCTCGTCACGCTCGGCGAGCCGGCGGCGCTCTGTCTCGATCATGTGATTCGCCACGACGCGCACGCTGTCCATCAACGCCTTGCCCACACCCGAACGAACGTGCGTGAGCGCGGCGGACGCATTCACCGACCGCAAACCGACGGACTGGTCGAGCTCCTGCACTTTCGCGTTCGCGAGCTCCTGCAGAGTGTCGAGCCGCGCCCGCTGATGCCGGTCGTCGCCGACGAGCTGTCGCAGGGCGACGAAATAGGAGTCGACAGCGACCCGCCCATCGTGATACGGGCCGAGATAGCTGCTGTCGCCGGTGATGATGTACCCGCGCTGCCCGGTCTCCGCGTCCACCATGGCGCCGAGCGCGCCGTCGAGATTGCGGATGACGGCATTGGTGTGGTCGACGGCCGCGATCGCTCCGCGCAGGCGAATGACGACAGCGAGCGCCGCGACCCCGACGAGCAGGGTGAGCACGGCGGACGCGAGCGCGATGGCGATCTTCTGGCGAACGGTCATTCGAGGGGGAAAAGCTAATTGGTGCTTGGTGATTGGTGGTTGGTGACTGGTGCTTGGTGACTGGTGCTATCGCTCCACGTGGCTTGGGAGTATCCCTGGCGAGAAGGTGAAGGGGACGCAGATTGGGCAGATTTCGCAGATTTCGCAGAAACAACAAAAGAGCGGCAACGCCTTTTCAAAAGGTCCTAGCCGCTTCTTTTCTGCGGCATCAGCGCGTTGTCAGCGTCGTCTGCGTCCATCGAGGATATGCGCCGTCAGGAACTGTCCCTCGGCGCGACAGGAGCAGATCCCTCGTCGCTCCGCTCCTCGGGATGACAACTACCAATCACCAGGCACCACAGGCGCCATCTTCCCTCTCCACGGCCCAGCGCATTACTTCGTCGGCGGACTCTCAACGACGCCCGGAGGCGTGACGTGACCCACGTTCGCTCGCTCCCCACCCTGCGCGACGCCGCCGTGCTCGCGCTGATCCTTGCCTCGCTTTCCATTTCCGACGTTGCCGGCGCGCAGCGGCGCCCGCGGCCGCCGACCGGACCCCTCCGTCCGTACACGACGGTGCCTGGCGCGGCGATGCCGTTCGACTCCGCCGCCTTTGGGGCGGTGCGCTGGCGCGAGCTTGGCCCGTACCGCGGCGGGCGCTCTGTCGCCGTGACGGGCAACCCCTCTCGGCCTAACGAGTTCTGGCTCGGGACAACGGGCGGCGGCGTGTTCAAGTCCGTGAACGCGGGCGAGTCTTGGGCACCGGTGACGGACAAGTACTTCGGCGGAACCATCGGCGCGATCGGGGTCGCACCATCGGCGCCCGACGTCGTGTACGTCGGAGGCGGCGAGTACCCGCTTCGTGGCAACGTGTCGCATGGCGACGGTGTGTGGAAGACCACCGACGGCGGAAAGACATGGAGCTTCATGGGTCTCGGCGAGACCCGGCAGATCGGTGACATCGTCGTTCATCCGACGAATCCCGATCTCGTCTACGTGGGCGCGCTGGGCCATGTGTGGGCGCCTAACGCGGAGCGCGGCGTCTATCGCTCGAAGGACGGCGGGAAGACCTGGGAGAAAATTCTCTTCCGCAGCGATTCTGCGGGCGTCGTTGATCTCGTGATGGACCCTAACAACCCGAACGTGCTCTACGCGGGATTCTGGCAGGCGGGCCGCACGCCATGGATGCTCTCGTCAGGCGGCCGCTTCAGCGGATTGTTCAAGACCACCGACGGCGGCGATCACTGGACGGAGCTCACGCGCAATCCAGGGCTCCCCGAAGGGATCTGGGGGGACATCGGCATCACGGTTTCCGCCGCGAACTCGAATCGGCTTTGGGCGAACATCGAGGCCGACTCCGGGGGCGTCTTCAGATCGAACGATGGCGGCGCGACCTGGACACGCACCAACGCCGATCGCTCGCTGCGTCAGCGCGCCTGGTACTACACCAAGATTCACGCCGATCCAAAGGACACGAACGTCGTCTACGTGAACAACGTCTCGTTCATGAAGTCGGTCGACGGCGGCAAGACCTTCCGCCCTGTGAGTGGCATGCACCATGGCGACTCGCACGACCTCTGGATCGATCCCAAGGATCCGAAGCGGATGATCGAGGGCGACGATGGCGGCGGTGAGGTGTCGGTCGACGGCGGCAAGACGTGGACGGACGAGGATTTCGCAACTGCTCAATTCTATCACGTCATCGCCACGAACCATTTCCCGTATCACGTTTGCGGCGCGCAGCAGGACAACTCCACGCTCTGTGGGCCCAGCCGCTCTCCTGGCGGGGCGATCGACATCAGCGACTGGAAGGAAGCGGGCGGCGGCGAGTCGGGATGGATCGCGGCGCGCAGCGACGACCCGGACATCGTTTATGCTGGCAGCTACGGGAATCTGCTCACACGAAAGGACATGCGCACGGAGGTCGAGCGCAACGTGAATCCGTGGCCGGACAATCCGATGGGCCATCCGGCGCGCGATCTCAAGTACCGCTTCCAGTGGACCTTCCCGATCATCACGTCCAAGCACGATCCGAACGTCATCTATGCCGGGTCGAACGTGGTGCACAAGTCGACCAACGGAGGCCAGAGCTGGAGCGTCATCTCGCCCGACCTCACCTATGCCGACCCCGCCACGTTAGGCAACTCCGGCGGTCCCATTACGAAGGATCAGACGTCGGTCGAGTACTACGCGGTGGTGTTCGTGATCGAGGAATCGCCGCTCGACGCGCAAGTGCTCTGGACCAGCTCGGACGATGGTAGAGTCTACGTCACCCGTGATGGCGGGAAGAGCTGGCAGAACGTCACGCCACCGGACATGCAGAAGTACACTCGCGTCTCGAGCATCGACGCGTCGCACTTCGGCGCGGGCATCGCCTACGTTGCCGCCAATCGTTTTCAGCTCGACGATAACAGGCCATACCTCTGGAAGACCACCGACTATGGCAAGACGTGGACGCGCATGGACAACGGCATCGATCCAACCGAGTTCACCCGCGTCGTGCGTGAAGATCCGGAGAAGCGCGGGCTTCTCGTTGCCGGTACCGAGCGTGGCGTCTGGCTCTCGCTCGACGAAGGCCGCGCGTGGCAGAAGCTGCAGCTCAACCTTCCTATTGTCCCAGTGCACGATCTCGTCTTCAAGGAAGGCGACATCGTGCTCGCGACGCATGGCCGGTCGTTCTGGGTGATGGACAACGTCTCCACGCTCGAGCAGCTCTCGAGCGACGTGCTGGCAAGCGAGTCCCACCTCTTCAGGCCGCGCGATCAGTACCGCGCGAACTTCGGCGG
>JAJKIR010000176.1 GCA_021154325.1 Gemmatimonas sp. | reverse complement strand
GGGTAGAGTCGCATGCGTCGACGGATCAGTGTGAATTGTTGGCGGATCGGCGCAATGTCGTCAGGTACGACCGTCTGCGCGTCACGATCGGGTCTCGGTATAATCTCAGCCGAGTCCGAAGGGCTGAATTCTAATGACTGTTCGCCTTTACGCGACCGCCCGTAAGCGAACGGCGCCTCGACCGGCGCGGCCACGCTCGCGCCCGTCGAATTCGGTCAAACTGGCGTGGCGAGCGTCCGAGTTCTGTCACTCTTTACGACGCTCAACCACCGCCGCGCGCTCCAGCTCGCCGACCGTGAGGGCGCGAGTCGTTAGGCGGCGCGTCTCGACGGGCCCATGTTGCTCGTGAATTCAGTAAGTGAAGATTTCCTCTCCACTGGCGCCAACGGCGTCGCCACCCACTACGCGTGCGACGCTCACCCTGTAGGTGAGCCCGTGAACCAGTGGGATCGCGGCATGCGGCGCGGTCGCGCCGCGCGGCGTCATGCCGTATGTGATCGTCGGTCCCACCGGCGTCTGCTCGGGCGTGGTGAGCGACCAGACCTGCACCGCGGACGCGCCGGGCGAGGGCACAGTGCTCACGGTGAGGGTTGTGATCCCACACGATGGCGACCATCCGAATTGCAGTTGCGACGCATTCTGCCGAGTCGAGCTGATCTCGATCTGCACGTCGCCAAGACACCCCGGAATCGGTTTCGTCGGGCTGTCGCAGGCGATGCTGGCGCAGCAGACGATGAACGGGACGAGCTTCGGATGCAGAGCTCTCATAGCTGCCTTCTCCTTCGTGGACGCTCCGAGTTGCCAAACCCAGAGGGAACGGGATCCGTCACCGCCGCCGTGGCCGAGTGAGCACACGATTGTCGTTACATAGGTGTGAGTACGAATGAGAGGACATGACCAAATGATCGCAGGAACCATCACCGGACCATCGCTGCGCGTGAGCGCCAGCGCCGAGATCGGCGCGGCCGCCGTGAACGTCTATCGCATGATTGCCGACTACCGCAACAGTCACCAGCGGATGATACCGCCGCGGTACTTTCGCAATCTCGAGGTGGATGCCGGGGGCTACGGCGCAGGGAGGCAGATCCGCTACGACCTTCGCGCCTTCGGCACGACCTACCACGCCCGCGCGCGGATCACGGAGCCCGAGCCGGGCCGGGTGCTCGTCGAGACGGACCTCGCCAAAGGAGCCGTGACGACATTCACCGTTGATTCGTTAGGCGGGCGGCGGTCCCTCGTGACGATCAGCACGGAGCTGCCGATCCGCCCCGGCGTGCTGGGCGCCATCGAGCGTGCCATGACGCGACGCTTTCTCCGCAAGGTCTACGCGGCCGAGCTGGCTCGACTCGATGAGCAGGTGAGGATCTGAACGTTGCGCCTCGTTACACCACCGGCGCCCACCCCGGTTCATAGGAGCGGGACCACTTCGCCGCGGCCTCGCGATCGCCGACGATGTGCCCGGACTTTGGGTCGATCGTTAGGCGACGTCCCGTCTGATGCGCGATGGTGCCGAGGTGGCAGAGAAGTCCGGTTTTCGCGCCGTCGGCGATCGGGGCGGTGAGCTTCGCCCCCGTGCGCACGGCGTCGAGGAAGTTACGAGTGTGGATCTCCGTGAGCGGATCGTCGCTGAGCGTGTTCACGCCATCCGTCGCCTGCGATGCCATCGACTGCCTGACGACTTTGCCCTTCAGGTCGAGCTGCACGAAGCCGTCGCGGTCCACGATGACACTGCCACTCGTCCCCAGGATCATCGTCCCACGATCCCGGTCATAGACTCGCAGCCCGTTGCAGCTCTGGCCCTGCCAGACGATGATCTTTCCACCGTCCGCGCCGAACTCGTACGTTGCGTCCTGCGTGTCGGGAAATTCCCAGTCGTCCTGCGCGTGGAAGCGATGTCCAACTGACGACACGCTCGTCGGGTAGTCGACGCCAAGGAACCAGCGCGCGACGTCGATCTCGTGCGTCCCGTTGTTGCAGATCTCGCCCGTGCCCCAGCGTGTGAACCAGTGCCAGTTGTAGTGGATGACGTTGTCGCGGTACGGAGTCCGTGGCGCGGGCCCCTGCCAGAGCTCGTAGTCGAGATTGGATGGCACGGGCGCGAGCTTTCCGCGGCCGATGCTCCCGCGCGTGTTCGCATACCACGCGCGCGCGAGGTACGGCGTCCCGATCTCGCCGGCCTTGATCCGGTCGAGTGCCTCGATGAACCGCGGGCCCGATCGCGCCTGGGTGCCTAACTGCACCCTGCGGTCGTATTTGCGCGCGGCCTCCATCATCAGCTCGTCCTCGCGCGGATCGTGACCGCTCGGCTTCTCGACGTAGACGTGCTTCCCCGCGTGCAGCGCGAGCAGCGTCATCGGCGCGTGCCAATGGTCCGGTGTGGCGATGCTGATCGCGTCGACGCTCTTGTCGTCGAGGATGCGGCGGAAGTCGCGCTCGGTCTTCGGCGCACGGGTCTGCCCCTTCGCCGCATTGAGCCCTTTCGCGACGACGTTTGCGTCGACGTCGCAGATGTAGGCGACCTCGGAATTGGGAAGCGTCGAGAAGTTCCGTGCGTGCACGACGCCGCGGCCATTCACCCCGATGACTGCGATGCGGACGGTCTCGTTAGGTGAATTGGTCCTTCGCGCCAGTCCGGCGAGGTTGCGCGAGGTCAGGACTCCCAGGCCGGTCACGGCCGTCTGCTTCACGAAATCGCGGCGGTCGATGTCACTCATACATCCATCCTTGTTCACAATTACGGAGCCTTACTTGATCGAACGAATCCGGATCGCCCGGAACCACACCACACTATCGTGATCCTGCAGCACGATCTGGCCTTTGCGCCGCACCGGGAACCACGGCGGATACGCCGCGTACTTGCTCTTCGCGAATGCCGAATCGAAAGCGGGCGTGCCGAGGTCGAATGAGACGACCCGGACGCCGTTGAGCCAATGCTCACCGTGCGTGCCGCGGAAGATGAGGCGCGAACGATTCCACTGGCCAGCCGGCTTCACTGCTTTTCCCGCGTTAGGCGCGAACATGTCGTAGAGCGCACCGGTGCGGTGCGTCGCCAGCTTGTTGTCCTCGTTCGCGGCGTCGTCGATCATCTGGTACTCCCACCCCTTCGCCGCGTGAGGCGGCGGAAACGAGGTCGAGAGCTCCTCCGAGACGTTGTACTTCAACCCGCTGTTCCCCGCGGCCGAGATCTTCCACTCCCACTCGAGCTCGAAGTCCTGGTACGCACTGTCCGAGACGAGATCGAAGCCGACGAGCGGCTGCCCGTCCGCCTGCACGGCGCCTTTGCGCTTCGGCAGATGCTCGATCGCGCCGTCGCGGACGGTCCAGAGTCCCGCGGGCATTGTCGGAAGACCGAGGGCGTGCCATCCCGCGAGCGTGCGGCCGTCGAAGAGCGCGTGCCAGTTGTCGCCACGCGTCTGAGCCGCTCCCCAGCGTCCCAGCAGAGACGAAAGCGCCACCACGAAAAGGATGCGAGTTCGCATGCTGTCAGCTTGCAGTGGAGGTGCGGCGAACGCTAGGGTCCTCCGCGGAATCGCAGCGTGTCCGTGCCCATTCGCCCGCTGCACTCGCCGCGATCGCCATTGTGGCTCAGCGTCCTGTAGCTGGCCGTGAAGACCAGCCACCGCGGCCCGAGCGCGTGCTGCCATGGAACGTACAGCCGAAGGGTATCGTCGGATTGCCAGGTCGTGAGCTGTGGACCGGCCGAGTCGACCGTGGGCCGGAGAACGACCGGAATCGTCGACAGCAGCGGTGGAAATCGCGCGTCCGAGAACGGGTGCGCGCTCACCTCGACGGCGAGATGAAGATCATCCCATTCCTTGTCGTTGTTGCGCGTGACGGCGATCCATCCTCGTGCGATCACCAGCTCGAGGCCGTCGTCGCGGAGAAACGCGGTGCCCTCGAATCGTCCCGCCATCCAGCACTCGTTGCGGGCAGGGAGCCGTTCGCCGTTGGCCGAAACGGCCACGAATCGCGCGCCGGTAATCGGTGCGGGGCCGCCAGCGGGGCGTCCACAGGCGGCGAGAGAGACAACGGTGCCGACGTACCAGAGAAGGTCACGTCTCAAGGTTGTAACTCCGTTTCGCCAGATCGTAGGCAAGCAGGCGCGCGAGCTCGCGAGCGTCAGCCGCGTCGATGATGTGCCGCGCCACGAGTCGTGCCAGCCAGTTCGTCTGCACGCGACGCGAGAGATCGTGACGCGCCGGGATCGAGCAGAAGGCGCGCGTGTCGTCGGTAAAGCCGGCGAGCTTGTGGACCCCCGCGGTCTCGGCCGTCCGGTCGAGAAAGCGCGTCATCCCCTCCACCGAATCGTGAAACCACCACGGCGCGCCGAGCCTCACGGCGGGATAGTGTCCCGCGAGCGGCGCCAGCTCTCGGCTGTACGTCGACTCGTCGAGCGTGAACAGGATGAGCGTGAATCGCGCTTCGCTGCCGAACGCGCTCAGTAAGGGCCGGAGATTGCGCGTGTACTCCGTCGCGATCGGGATGTCGCCGCCGATATCCGGTCCAAAGCGCTCGAAGAGCGGCGTGTCGTGATCGCGCAGCGCGCCCGCATGAAGCTGCATCACGAGCCCGTCGTCCGCCGACAGGCGCGCCATCATCATGAGTAGATGCGCTTCCCAGCGCCGCTGGTCGGCGACCGTCGCCTCGCCGCGACACCCCCGCTCGAAGAGCTGCTCCGCTTCGCCGGCGCTCACGGTCTCCGTGTACGGCTCCATCACACCATGATCCGTCGCCGTCGCGCCCATGCTTTTGAAGAACGCGCGCCGCGCCGCGAGCGCGATCACCAGCTGCTCGGCGCTCTCTATTGCGTGTCCCGCCGACGCACCGAGCGCGCCGACGGCGTCGCGCCAACCACGTGAGGAGATGCGAAACACCGCGTCGGGACGAAACGTTGGAATGACGCGGCCGTGCCAACCCGAGCGACGGATCGCCTCGTGGTGTTCCAGAAAATCACTGGCAGCGTCTGTGGTGGCGAGTACCTCGATATTGAAACGCTCGTACAGTGCTCGAGGACGGAACTCGGGGGACCCGAGCCGCTCGGCGATGGCGTCATAGACGCGATCCGAGCTCTCGGCGGTGAGACGCTCGCGGACGCCAAATAGCTCGAAGAGCTCTTGGTCGAGCCAGAGTCCCGTCGGCGTACCGCGGTAGACGTCGTATCGCTCGGCGAAGCGCCGCCAGATGCGCCGCGGATCGCGCTCGAATGAGCCGCCGTCGCGTGGCGCCACGCCTAACGACTCGAGTGGCACGCCGCGCGCGTACAGCATCCGCAGCACGTAGTGATCGGGCGTGACGAGCAGCGCCGCGGGATTGGCGAACGGCTCGTTCGTCGCGAGGAGTCGCGCGTCGACGTGGCCGTGCGGGGAGACGATCGGCAGCGCCCGCGTCCCCTCGTACAGCTCCCGCGCGACGCGTCGGACGCCGGGGTCGGCATCGAAGCACCGGTCGGGGTGCATCACGCCGGCTGCTCCACGAGATCGTTAGGCAGGCGCCCCGCGGGCGCGAGCCGCGGCGCCAGGCCGTGAATGATTGCCCAGGCGACGAGGTACGCGGTGCCGCAATACACGAAGATCGGCGTGTAATTCCCGCCGTTCGCGTCGAGCAGCCGGCCGACGACGCGCTGGAAGAGCACGCCCCCCATCGCGCCCGTGAACGCGCCAATGCCGACGACGGAACCGACCGCCGACCGCGGGAACATGTCGCTCGCGAGCGTATACACATTCGCCGACCACGCCTGGTGCGCCGCCGCCGCGACGGCGACGAGCGCGATCGCCTGCCACGCGCTCTGTGCGAGACCGGCGAGCGTCGTCGGCAGGATCAACAGCGCCATCGCGAGCATCGCCGTCTTCCGAGCGCGATTCACCGTCCATCCGCGCGCGATCAGCGCGCTGGAGAGCCACCCGCCACCGATCGATCCGATGTCCGCGGTCACGTACACCGCCACGAGACCGACGGCGATTCCCGTGAGCTTGATGCCGTACTTCGCGTCGAGAAATTTCGGGAGCCAGTAGAGATAGAACCACCAGACGGGGTCCGCGAGCAACTTGCCGACGGCAAAGGCCCACGTCTGCCGCATGCCGAGAAGCGACGCCCACGTCCAGCGCGGCGAATCACCGGTGAGCACTCTCTCATCACTGGCATCAGGTGCGCTCGGCGGCCGGCGGTAAAGGGGAATCCAGAGTGCGAGCCAGAGGAGGCCGAGCGCGCCGGTGACGATGAATGCCGACTGCCACCCGCGCCAGAGCACGAGCACCGGCACGAGCAGCGGCGCGACGATCGCGCCCGTGTTCGTTCCGGCGTTGAACAGCCCCGCCGCGAGCGCGCGCTCTCGCTTCGGAAACCACTCGGCCACGGACTTGATCGCGCCAGGAAAGATCGCCGACTCGCCGAGGCCTAACGCGGCGCGCGCGATCGAGAAACCGGCGGCGGTCCAGACGAAGGCGTGCGCCATCGAGGCGAGCGACCAGACGACGACCGCCGTGCCGAGCCCGCGCTTCACGCCGACGCGGTCGATGAGCCGTCCGGCAGCGAGAAAGCCTATCGCGTAGGCGAGACTGAACCAGGAGACGATGTCGCCGTAATCCGTCTCGCTCCAGTGCAGCGCGCGGCTCAGCGTCGGCGCGAGAATGCCGAGCACCTGGCGGTCGATGTAGTTGATCGTCGTCGCGACGAAGAGCAGGGCGACGATCGTCCAGCGATAATTCGGGCGGCCCTCGGCGTCGGGCCTCACGGGCGCGCGAGCCCCTCCCAGAGGCCGAGCAGATACGTAGCGCCCAGCGCGCGGTCATGCAGTCCGTAGCCGGCGCGTCCCTGTTCCCCCCAAATCATCCGCCCGTGGTCGGAACGGGCGGGTCCAGCGAATCCCGCATCGCGGAGCGCCGCCAGCACGCCGCGCATGTCGACGTCGCCGCACGTGGACGGATGCGGCACTTCGTGAAAGCGCCGCTCGCCCGTTCGGCGCACATTGCGGCAGTGCGCGAAGTGAATCCGCCCGCGCTCGGCAAAGCGACGCGCCATCACAGGCAGGTCGTTGTCCGGCCGCGAGCCTAACGAGCCGGTGCAGAAGGTGAGGCCGTTCGCCGGCCGATCGACGAGCCGGAGCAGCCGCTCGAGCGCCGCCGCATCGGTGATGATTCTCGGCAAGCCAAATATTGGCCACGGCGGATCGTCGGGGTGCAGCGCCATCACCACCCCCGCCTCCTCGGCGGCAGGCACGACTCGCTCGAGGAAGTAGGCGAGGTGCTCCCACATCGCTTCGTCGGTAACGCCGCGGTATGCGGCGAGCAGCGTGGCCAGCTCGTCAGGCGTGTACGCATGCGCCCAACCCGGCAGCTCGCCGCTGCCGCGGGAGAGATCGATTCGCGCGAGCGCCGCGTCGTCGTAGGCGAGGGTGAGAGAGCCGTCAGACAGGCGCATCGCGAGATCGGTGCGCGTCCAGTCGAAGACGGGCATGAAGTTGTAGCAGAGTACGCGCACGCCCGCGTCGCCGATTGCGCGAACGCTCGCCGCGTAGTTGTCGATGAGCCGATCGCGCGTCGGCCGCCCGAGCTTGATGTCCTCGTGAATGGGAATGCTCTCGACGACCGAGAGCGCGAGTCCCGCGTCGTTCACGCTCGCCGCGAGCCGCTGAACGTTGTCGCGCGGCCACGCTTCGCCGATGGGCACGTCGTAGAGTGCGCTGACGATTCCGCGCACGCCTGGAATCTGGCGGATGTGCGCGAGCGGAACGGGATCGTCGGCGCCGAACCAACGGAAGGTGAGGAACACGGCTCAGGGTGCGGTGGCGGTGGAGAAATCGCCACGCGTGCCGTGCTTCTTCGCGGCGAGGCTGACGCCGTCGCGCACCGCGCGCTCCCAGGAATGGTTTTGCAGCCGCGCCGCGATGAGTCCACCGGCGAACGCGTCGCCCGCGCCGAGCGGATCGATAACCTCGCACGACTGTGGTGGGGCGCGGTGCGTCGCGCCGTCAGCAACGAGGAGAGCGCTCCACGTCGCCAGACGTGCGCGCTTGCTGTCGCGGACCGTGATCGCGACTGCCGGCAGCGCGTATCGCTGCAGCAGCTCGCGCGCGAGGTCCTCGGCGGATCCCTCGTGAAGGCCGAAGACGAGCCTGGCGGCGTCCTCGCCGGCGATGAAGAGATCGGCGAACCGCAGGAGCGGCTCCTGCACGACCCGCGCGCGCTCCGGGCTCCAGAGCTTCGGCCGGAAGTTCAGGTCGTAGCTGATCGTTAGGCGCTCGGCGCGTGCCGCCGCGAGGCTCTCCGCCAACGTTGCGGCCGCGGACTCGCTCAGAGCAGGGGTGATTCCGCTGACGTGAAACCATTTGGCGCTGTGGAGCGCGCGCCGCCACTCGATCATGCCCGGCGCGACGAGCGCCATCGCCGAGCCCGCGCGGTCGTACGTCACCGTCGTGGCGCTCGGGTCGTCGCCGACCTCGACGTAGAAGACGCCGGCGCGGCCCTCGCCCGTCCATGCGACATGCGAGACGTCGACGCCCTCCTCGTGCGCGCGCCTCGCGATCGCGCGACCCGCCGGATTCTCCGGCAAGCGCGACACCCATCGCGCGGTGACGCCGAGCTTCGCCGCGGCGACGGCCACGTTCAGCTCCGCGCCGCCGACGTAGACGTCGAAGCCGCTGCCGCGCGGCGTCAGTCGCAGCATCGCCTCGCCGAAGGTGACGAGTTGCATGCTCAATGCTACCGCACGTCGGCCCGGCTGACCATAATTGCGCGTGCCCTATCCGGGACTGGATCTGAGCGGCCGCACGGCCGTCGTCATCGGCGCGACGTCGGGAATTGGCCTCGCGATCGCGCGCGGCCTCGCCGCGGCGGGCGCGGACGTGGTCGCGACGGGCCGGCGCCAGGATCTTGTCGACGACGCCGCGGGCCTCATCGAGGCGGCCGGCCGCCGCACGCTGCCCGTCGCGACCGACGTTAACGACCCCGCATCGGTCGAGGCGCTGCGCGACGCCGTCCGTGAATCGTTAGGCGAGGTCGACATCCTCGTCAACGCCGCCGGCATCACCACACGCCAGCCGACACTCGACATGGACGAGACGCGGTGGCGCGAGATCCTCGACACCAACTTCACGGGTACGCTCCGCGCCTGCCGCACCTTCGGCCGTGACATGGTGGCGCGCGGTTACGGACGGATCATCAACATCGGTTCGCTCACCTCGGTCGTCGCGCTGTACGAGGTCGCGGCGTACGGCGCGAGCAAGGCCGCCGTCGCGTCGCTCACCAAGTCGCTCGCGATCGAATGGGCGCGCGCGGGCGTCTGCGTCAACGCGATTCTCCCCGGTGTCTTTCGAACGGCCCTCAACGCGGGTTTGCTCGATGGCACGGCGCGGGGCCAGGAGCTGCTGATGCGAACGCCGATGGCCCGCTTCGGCGACGTGGATGATCTCGTCGGCGCCGCGATCTTTCTCGCCTCCGAATCGGCGCGCTTCGTCACGGGCCAGCTGCTCGCGGTGGATGGCGGCTTCCTCGCGAGCGGCGTGAATCAGTGATTCGAGCGGCGCTGCGCGAGAAGGAGGCGCACTGCCCAGAGGCAGAGCCCCGCGGAAATGAGCGTGATGGCGAGGAACCACGGGTCTCGGGCCAGACTCGTCGATTCCGCAACCATGCGCCAGAGATGCATGACGGTGAGGAGTCCGAAGACGACGGCGGTGAGCGCGAGGTAGATCTTCACGGTGAGAGCGACGGAGTCGCCTTGAGGGTGTGCCTCAACATGCCGGATGCCGATGCACCCGTCCAGGGACCCGGTGACCTCGCAGACATCGCCAGGGTTGAGCAGGTAATCAAAACGGGATGGTCGAGAATGTGTGCACGCAGAAGGCGGTTCCGCGTGCCTGCGGTCGGCGTGGTGCTTCTAGTCGGATGCTCCGGCGTGGGCGTGAACCTGCCTCCGTTCAATGGGGAGCTCGCGGTGGGCACCTGGGGCGGGGACGGCGCGGGAATGATCGTCTCCGACACCTCGATGCATCTGCACGTCGGCTGCACGTACGGTGATGTCAGCGGTCGTGTCGCCGTGGCGAGCGGTGCCTTCGACGTGAGCGGTAGCTACATGCTGCGCGCCTACCCGATCACCGTCGGTCCCACCGTGCCCGCCCGATTCACGGGCACGGTGACGGGCAACGTCGTGACGATCACCGCGACGGTTGACGACACCGTGCAGCATCAGACGGTGGTGAAGGGGCCCGTCATCGTCAGGCTCGGCCAGGCGCCCCAGCTCGGCCCGTGCCCGATCTGCCGCCGCTAGGCTGATCGTTAGGCGCGGCCGGCCGCGGGCACTGTCGAATCCGGCCGTGCATTCCGCATGCGTGCCGAGGATCGCAGCACGCCCATTGTCGCGATATAGAGCCAAACGCCGAGCAGGACGACAACGAGCGCGATGATGAGTCGCATACGCGTGCGACGCACCGCCTGCCACACCTCGCGATCGAGATAGTACCTCCCCGACCCCGGCGCGGCTTCGCGGACCACCGCGCGATTCGTGAGCCGTCGCCAGCCCACACCGTAGGTATCGACCGCCAGCTCGCCTGGCGTACGCGCGCTGGCCGCGCTCGTCGCGCCGGCCAGCTCGAACGCTTCCACGATTCGCCGCTCCGCGATGACGACCGCGGCTGCTGCTGCTCCCATTTTCGATCGCTCCTCTTCAGCTGCGGAAGATTCTCAAAACGCCAGGCCGAGACTCAAGCCTTCCCCCAGATGGAAGCCCTTGTCCGGATAGTCGCCCTGCAGCGCGTAGGACGGCGTCAGCCCAGCGCGAAACACGAACGCTCGCCCCGTCGACTGACGGCGATACCCAAGCAGTACTTCCAGGTCGGCGATCGACTGCGACCAGGATCGTGACGTGGTGAAATAAACGCTGTCGATCTTTTCCTGGCCGAGGAGGACACCACCGCCGACCTCGAGGTGGTGAGCTCCCGAATAGAGCACCCTCTGCACCATGATTGGGATGACGTTATAGGCGCGCGCTGTCTCGTAGGCACCGGGGCTCCCTTCACTCGACCAGTTGCCCCAGCCGACGCGGAGCCTGACGACCTCACCGAGGCGTCGCTCGTAGTTGAGCGACGCCACTCCGCCGTTGCCAAGAATCTCGAGATAGGCGGAGTTGCGCGCTGGCGCCCGTGCCGCGCTTTGCGGATACAGCGCGGGCCCCAGCGATGCAACGATGCCGCAGGCCAGCGTGAGCGTTCGAGCGCGAGCGATCAAGGCACTACCACGCCGCGTTTCCCCCACGTCGGTGACGGCGGCTCCTTCGTTAGGCGCTGCACCGGATGCTCCTTGAGCATCCGCATCGCTTCCGCGACCGCGCGCTCGAGTTGCGGATCGTGGCCGCCGATCACGTCCTTCGGCCAGTTCTCGACGTCGATGTCCGGCGACGTGCCGACGTTCTCCACTGCCCAGTGGCCCTCCTTGTCGAAGAAGCCGCCGCGGGGTGCGATCATCGAGCCGCCGTCCACGAATGCCGGAGTGTCCCACGTGCCCACGAGACCGCCCCACGTCCGCTTGCCGACGAGCGGCCCGATCTTCCGGTGCTGGAACATGTACGGCATCAGATCGCCGCCCGAGCCGGCCATTTCGTTGATGATCATCACCTTCGGTCCCCAGATCCCGGCCGCCGGACTGGTGAAGGGATATCGATCACCCACGGGATTGTTGAAGTATCCGTCGAAGTCGCGGCCGAGGATGTCGATGATGTAGTCGGCCGCGGAGCCGCCGCCGTTGTACCGCTCGTCGAGGATCGCGCCCTTGCGGTCCTGTTGAGCAAAGTAGTAACGATTGAAGCTCGTGTACCCTGGCTGCGCCGTGTTCGGGAGATACACATACGCGAGCTGGTGATTCGAGAGCGAATCCACTATGCGGCGTTTCCGCTCGATCCAGGCGCGTGTGCGCAGCCCCTGCTCGTTGGCGACGGGCACCACCGTCACGCGGCGCGCGCCCTCGAGCGTCGGCTTGCTGTTCACGGCGAGCACGGTCTGCCGGTTGGCCGTGCCGTCGAGCAATCGATAGATGTTGTCCGGCGCGCGCAGTTCCTGCCCGTTGGCGGCGAGCAGGTAGTCGCCAGGGTGGACGTCGATCCCCGGCCCGGCGAGTGGCGCGCGCAGCTCGGGGTTCCAGCTCTCCGCGTCGTAGATCTTCGTGATCTTGTACCGTCCGTTCTCGACGGTGAAATCGGCGCCGAGCTGGCCGACGACCGATTGCGGCACGTCGGGCATGTCGCCGCCGCGGACGAACGAGTGACCGATGGCGATCTCCGCGCCCATCATGTCGAGGAGATAGTTGAGATCCTCGCGATGGTTCACGTACGGCAGCAGCTCGCCATACATCTGCTTCATCCGCGGCCAGTCGGTGCCGTGGAGGTTCGGGACGTAGATGTAGTCGCGCTGGTTGCGCCATCCTTCGTCGAACATCTGCTTGAACTCGGCCTTCGGATTGACGTACGCGCGGAGCTGCGTCGCCAGGTGTCCCGTTCCGGCTTGCGGCACCATGCGATCGGCGTCGACGAGATAGAGGCCGCCCTGCTGGCCTGGTGTGCGATAAAGCAGCTTGTGCCCGTCGCCACTGACGACGTACTGCACGACATTCTGCGCGAACTGCGCCGCGCGGCGGTCCTTGAGCTGATAGCGGTGCAGCGTTCCACTCGGCTGCCCGCCGAAGCCGCCGCCCGGCACCGGCTCCTGCGTCCCGGTTGGCGGAAGCGGCTCGATGAAGAAGACAGTGCCCGATGGGCCGGCACGAAGCTGCGTGTAGTTCCGCTGCGCGACGCCAGGGATCGCGATGATCCGCTGCTGGATGCCGTCGAAGTCGATCCGCACGGGCGCGGCGCGCGGCGCGCGATCGGCGCGCGCGGAATCCACTGGGCCGCTGCGGGTGCCGATCGCGGAGCTGTCGGGCCGCTCCGCGTTAGGCGCGGGGCGATTCGGGCGGGCGCCGGCGCTGTCCACCCGCACCATCTCCTCGTCGCTCTCCGGCAGCACCGGCGACGGGTCGCTTTTCCGCAAGACCGTGAGGTAGAGCGCGCGTGTCTGCGGCCTGTCGTACGACGACATGTCCAGCCACGCCGAATTGAGCGCGAAGTTGGTCGAGGCGAGGAACCAGAGATACTTGCCGCTCGCGTCCCATGCCGCCCAGTTAGCATCCGCTAAACCGTCGGTGATCTGCTTGGTTTCTCCGGTCGTGACGTTGTAGGCAAAGATCGCCCGGTACATCGACGGGAGCCGCTTCGCGTACGCCACCCACTGGCCGTCAGGAGACCAGACCGGGTTGAGCGAGCGCTCGGGGATCATGAACTCGTCGCTGCCCACCGCTTTCGCCTGCCCGCTCGCGACGTCGAGCACCCAGACACGGAGCTTCGTGTCGGTAAAGACGATATGCTTGCCGTCCGGTGCCCAGGACGGCGTGTAATAGTGACTCGGCTCCGGAAGCGTGATCTCGCGCGGCGGCGTGATCCCGTCCTGCGGCTCGATGTAGAGCTTGTACTCGCCGCTCTTGTCGCTGAAGTAGGAGACGAAGCGCCCGTCCGGCGACCACGCCGGATCGCGCTCGGCGGAGGCGCTCCCGTTCGCGGCGGTCACGTCGCGCGCGTCCCCCTTTTCGGCGGGAATCGTGAAGATCTCGCCCCGTGCTTCCACGGCGGCGCGCTTGCCCGTGGGCGACAGCGCGAGGCTCGTGGCGCGGTTGGAGACGTCCTTCCACTGCGCCATCATCCACGGGAAGTCTCCGGCGGCGACGATGTTGAGCTTATGCTCATTGCCCGTCTTCGGGTCGAGCAGGTGGACGTAGCCGGCCTGCTCGAAGACGACCGCGTCCGGCGACGCGTCGAGCGTCTTGACGTCGAAGTCGGTGAAGTGCGTCGCCTGCGCGAGCTTTTTGGTCCTGGTGTCATACGACCAGACATTCGAGACACCATCGCGATCGGAGAGGAAGTACACGACGTCCCCGACCCATGCCGGATCCATCTCCTTCGTGTCCGTCCACGGCGGAGACTCGATGTTGTTCGTGGCGAAGTCGAGGATCCAGATGGGACGGTTCTGACCGCCGCGATAATTGCGACGTTCCTCGTCCCAGGAGTTGTTCATGCGATAGGCGAGCCGCTTCCCGTCAGGGGAGATCTTGCCCTGGTACGCACGAGGCATGGGGAGCAGCTCCTCGATGCCGCCATTTGCCGGGACCGTGTAGAAGCGCGGCACCGCCTGGGGCGCGTCGCCGCCGCGAGCCGAGGCGAAGAGGACGCTCTTCCCGTCCGGCGTCCATCCCTGGACCTCGTCCGCGGCTGGATGCCAGGTCAACCGCTTCGGCTCACCCCCGACCGAAGGCACGACGTACACGTCGACATTGCCGCCGTACTGGGCGCTGAACGCGACGAGGGAGCCGTCGGGCGAGAGCTTGGGGTTGGACGTCTCGCCGGCGAAGCTCGTTAGGCGACGCGCCGTGCCGCCGTCGCGACCCACCATCCAGATGTTGTTGGCGTACGCGAAGGCGATCTGGCTGCCGCTGATCGACGGCGAGCGGAGCATGCGCGTCTGCGCGCCGAGCACGGCGGGCGCGGTGAGAAGAAGGGCGGGAAGAAGCTGGCGTCTCATTTGGGGCGGGGTGATGTTGGAAGACCTCAAGAATGGGCGCCGTTCCATCGATCGTCGAGTCCCCGGCCTACACTGATGTGGACGCCTTCTCGTATCTCTCCGTCCTGCTGTCGATCATTCTCGGCCTCGGCCTCACGCAGCTGCTGACCGCCGCGGGTCGGCTGATTCGGCACCGGGATCACGTCCGCGCCGACTGGCTGCCGCTGCTCTGGGCGACCGTCCTGCTCGTCGTGTACGTGCAATCGTGGTGGGCGATGTTCGGTCTCCGAGCAGTTCGCGAATGGACCTTTGTCGAGTTCCTCGTGGTGCTCGCCCAGACCACGACGCTGTACATGATGGCCGCGGTCATTCTCCCCGAGCAGGTCGACGAGACTGGTGTCGACCTCGCGGCCCACTACGACCGGCATCACCGCTGGTTCTTCGGATTCTTTCTCGCGACGCTGTGCATCAGCATCGTGAAGGACGTGGTGATCACCGGCAATCTGCCTGGACCGGCGAATGTCGTCTTTCACGGACTCCTTGCGGCAGTGTGCATCGCCGCGATCATCGCGTCCGGACGTCGCACCCAGGTAGCACTGAGTGTCGTCGGCGCCGCCGCTGTCGCGACGTACATTGGCCTGCTGTTCACGAGACTGCACTGAGCGCGCGACACGCCCGGATTCGATTTCCTCGCACTGGGTACCGCGCTCTGGAGCCCGGGAGCTCACCATCCTCGCCGTGAGCAGCCGGGGACATAGGTAACGAAAGTCTGCGAGGACATGGGTGACACTTCAACGCTACCCGCATGATGTAGTCGCGCGCGTCATCCCTGCCGCCGTCGCCAGAGGCCAAACAACGGCGGGCCGAGATACTCCATGCCGTACTGCGCCATCACCTTCCTGATCGTTGGCTCGTTCGCGTTTGCATCTGGAATCCTGCCTAACGCGTCGAAGAACTTCTCGAATCCACCCGGTTGGCAGGCCACGAGCAACTTCCCGCTCGCCTCGGACGTGTTCGCCCACACGTGCGGAATTCCACGAGGCATCCAGATGCTGCCTCCGACTGGAAGCGTGACCTTGTCGTTGCCGGCCTCGAAGAGGAATTCGCCCTGCAGCACATAGCACCACTCGTCCTCTCGATGGTGCACGTGGCGCACGGGACCAGCGTGCGACCCTACGTTCAATTCGAACATGCTCAACGCCCCGCGACTGTCAGCGCTCGTCAACATGCACGGTGAGCGCTCCGCTTGCTGCGCGCTGGCGTAGGGAAACCGATTTTCGCCCGGCTTGGCGACGAGGACTTTCCTGGTCCCCGCGGGTTGTTCCGAGAAGAGTCTCGTCGGGGCCTCGACAAGCGGCGCGACCGATGCCGCGCCGATGACCTGCAGCAAGGCTCGTCGGTCCATCGTAACCTGCCCGCGTTGAAGGATGCGCTGCGCCAGGTCGCACGGCTTGTGCTCGCCCGCAAAGCCTATCGCCACTCGCGAAGGTATGTCAAAACGACGGTTGCTCGCTATAGTCTGGTAGTCGCGGTTCTCCAGGAGAGTGCCATGTCGCGATCACAGATGGCCTTCGCAGCAAACAACGAGCTCGCGCTGCACGTCACTGATCCGGCCGCCGCCGAGTCGTTCTACACGCGCGTGCTCGGGTGTGAGGTCGTCAGCCGGACGACGGACTGCATCGCGCTGCGGAGCGGCGCCCTTCGGCTGTATCTGTTGCGCGACCCCAAGCCGGGACACGAGCCGGTGGTTCCATCATTCGACGTGCCGAACCGCGCCGCAGCACTGGCTGCGCTGCAGGTTGCGGGGTGCACGCTCGTTCCCATCGGTCCGCACGCCCCCGGCGAACACTATCTCCGTGATCCGCACGGCGTTCTCTTCGACCTCATCGAGCGACCCATAGAGGGCGCGCCTAACGCATCTCTGTAGCAGTCGAAGCAAAGCGGCACCAGATCCTCCATTCGGCCTCCCACTATTACCTGACGCCATCCGACGAGGTGCTCGTGGACCGACGTGACTTTCTCGCGGCGACCGCCGCCGCCGCTGTCGCGCCCAGTGCCGCGCTGGATGGCGACGCCCAGTCCGCAACGCGCCAGTACATCGAGCTGCGGCGCTATCATCTGCTGCCGGGCGCGAAGCAACGCGCGTTCATTGCGTTCTTCGGCGACGTCTCGATCCCGGCGATGAATCGAGCAGGCATCGCCAAAGTTGGCGCGTTCACAGTCCTCTTCGGTGAGAACGCGCCATCGCTCCTGGTCGTGCTAGCCCATCAGACGCTGGATACGGTCGTGTCTCTCCGCGAGCGGCTCGCGAGTGACGCCGAGTACGCGCGTGCGGGTGCCGCGATCCTCGGCGCGCCGCTCTCGGATCCGGCGTTCGTGCGCGTCGACAGCTCGCTGCTACGCGCCTTCGAGGCGATTCCGACGGTCGAGCCCTCCGCGTCGGCCGGCACGGCAACGCCCCGCATCTGCGAGCTCCGGACGTATGAGAGTCACAGCAATCGTGCCGCGCTCAACAAGCTGAAGATGTTCAACGCCGGCGAGATTCCAATCTTTCGCCGAACGGGCCTCACGCCCGTCTTCTTCGGTGAGACGCTCATCGGCGCGAAGATGCCGAGCCTCACGTACATGCTCACCTTCCCCGACATGGCGTCGCGCGAGAGAGCGTGGAGCGCGTTTTCCAAAGACCCTGATTGGAAAACGCTCTCCACTGACCCTCAGTATCGCGAGAACGTCTCGGCGATCTCCGACATCATCCTCCAGCCGACGCCCTACTCGCAGTTGTGATCCGCCGTTAGGCGGAAGCGAGATACGACGGCAGCCGCTTCTGTAGCTGACCGCGCCAGCCATTGCTGTTGCCGAGGAAGGCGGCGGCACGGCGCGAGGCGGGGAGCGCATCGAACCCTGATTCCACGACGCGGAGCAGCGTCTCACCGTTCGGCGCATCCTCGAGGGTGAAGGTCACGAGCGTGCGCGGCTCGGCGGAGTAGTCGACCGACGCGTCGAGCGCATTCGGGTGCCAGCGCCACGCGAAGCGACGCTCCGACACCACCTCGTCGATGATCACGTCGAAGGCAACGTGTTCGTATCCGGGAATGGCCATGTGCCCCAGAACGTTCGCGCCGGGAGCGATCGTCTTTGTGCTGAGCTTGACGCCGAACCACGCGGCCAGCTCGTCGGGATTGGTCAGCGCACGCCAGACGCGGGCGCGCGGGGCGTGGAGCACTACCTGCTCTTCGATCTTGTCGGTGCTGGTCATGTCGCTTGTCATGGTCGTCATTGTGTACGCTCCGGAAGATGGTCAGTTGTCGCTGGCGAGATGCCGTTGCAGCGCGGC
>JAJKIR010000175.1 GCA_021154325.1 Gemmatimonas sp. | reverse complement strand
CTGTCTGCTCTAGGCTTGCAGCTCGCCTCTGGCCTCGCCGTCGTGGGTGAGATGCGCGCGTCGCGCGCTAGTCTGCCGAACCTGCGCCCCTCTTGTGCGGTGGCACCATTGCTGCACGCGTCCCGACCTCAATGCAGGCAGCCAGTGGCGAGGTGGCCGAGTTGTGAACATTCTGCATCGCCTCACGTTCGCTCGTGGAAGCGAATCGCTGGAGTTCGTGCGAACGCTCCGCGAGCTCAGCGCGACCCATCTCGACGGCGAAGTCGTCGGCATTGGCCCGGTGCTCGTGTACGGCGCCCGCATCGTCGCGCCCGATATGCCGGCGGAGCTCTACGTGAGCATCGGCGCGCTGACACTCGTGCACCTGCTCGGCATCCAGGCGGAGGCGACGAGGCGCGGCGGCAAGCTTCCCAATGAAGCCGAGCTCCCCGCGGACATGGCGCTGCTGTTCACGGCGGCGTCGAGGCCGGACGAACACGTCCTCGGACCCTGATCCAATGAAAAGGCCCACGATTTCTCGTGGGCCGTCTGCCAGTCGCGTTTGCCGTTAGGCACTCACGGCAGAACGAAGTCGACGCGCTGTTGAATTGGATAGTTGCTGCTGTTGAGCGTCGCGATCACGGTGTACTTGCCGCGAGTCGGGGGATGCTCCCAGCGTTCGCCGACACTCATCGTCTCGCCGCCGCTGAGCAGCTTGTTCTGCAGCGCCTGCGTGAAGAGACGCGACGTGCTCCAGCGCCAGAGCTCGCGGCCCGTGGAATCCACGACGACGAATTCGTGCGTCTGACCATTCGGGAACGCGACCTCGACGTGCTTCCGGCCCTGATTCGTCACGTGCAGCGCGAACTGCACTCCCTCGCGGCTGGGCTTCACGTCGAGCTGCGAGAAGATGCCCGCCCCATCGCTATGAGAATGCGTCGTCCCCTGCTGAACGACTGGTGCGGCGGTCGCGAGGCTCGCGGTCGAGGCGGCCTCGGAGTGGGTACGCGGACCGCACGCAAATGCGAGCGCGCCAGCGCACAGCAGTGCGATGGCAACGCGGGACGGCGAAAGCGATGAGGAGGACATGAACCCCGGAAGCGAACTGCGATGAGCGGGTCGGGCCGAAACCGGCGATTGGCCAAAGCGATCCGCTCACAATCCAAGCGGGGCGCAACTTAACCAAGCGGGTGACGAATGGTCAACATGAGTAGTAACACCAGAAGTAACGTTCAGAAAATGACTTGGATCACCATTTCAACAATCGGCTCACCTGGGTTTTTCAGCCCGCCGATTCGCTTGCGAAAAATTTCACAAGCTCCTAGCTTTCGCGCCGAAACGAGGCACTGAACCAGGGGAAGGTATGACCGAGCCTGGTCCGTCCGGCGGCCAGCCGGGACCCCGAAACGCATCCAAGCCAGCTTCAGGGGCCGAGTACGCGGGCGCCGGGCTGCAGCTCGCGATGACCCTGGTCGCCTTCATGTTCCTGGGCATCTGGCTGGACAAGCGCCTCGGCAGCTCGCCCTGGTTCGTGTTGATTTGCGTGTTCGCCGGCTTTGGTGCCGGCTTCTACTCGATTTATAGAAGACTCATGGGTTCGGCGAAGCGAGACAGTGGGGGAACGGGTCGGGGAGGAAGCGGAGGAGCAGGAGGTTCCGCCCGATGACGCACGCCATTTCCCGCTACGCCCTGGTGACGATCGCACTGATCGCCCTCGCGGCCTGGCTGCTCACCCTCGCGCTCACCGACCCGGGAGCGGCCTCCGCCATCGGGATCAGCGCTGCCGTCGCCGTCGTCGTCCAGGTTGCCGCGTTCGCCGTCACTACGTTGATGGCGCCGAAGAACATCATCGCGGCGTGGGGCGCCGGTGCCCTGGCCCGCATGCTGACGCTCTTCATCTACGCGCTGGTCGCGGTGAAGGTCCTCGGACTACAACCCGTGCCGGCGCTGATCAGCCTCGCCGTCTTCCTCTTTCTCTCAACGCTCCTCGAGCCACTGTTTCTGCGACGATGAGATACCGACCGCTCTCACTCGCGATCTTCGCCGCGATCGCGCTGGCGGCCGCTCCGCTTTCGGGCCAGCAGGCCGAGCATCGGGCGCAGGAGCCCGGCGCGCAGCTGGCGCACAAGGCGCTCGGACCCGCGGACATCATCATGCCCCACATCACGGACTCGAAGAAGCTCGAGCTTCCCTGCTGGAAGGGCTGGGAGGAGTGGGGCTGTGAGGTGACGCTCCCGACGTGGAACGTGAACCTGGGTGGCCGTGTCGTCGACTTCGGACCCACAAAGCATGTTGTGTGGCTTCTCATTGCCGCGATCTGCACCGGCCTTGTCGTCGGCTTCGCGGCGCGATCACATCGGCGCAGCAGTGCTGCGATCGGAAGGCCGAAAGGCTTCGCCGCTGGATTGGAAGGGGTAATTCTGTATCTGCGGAATGAAGTGTTCATGCCAGCGCTCGGCGGACACGGCGGTGAGAAGTATATCCCGTTCGTGCTTTCGCTCTTCTTCTTCATTCTCTTCTGCAATCTGTTCGGCCTCATGCCGTACGGGTCGACGCCGACCGGCAACATCAATGTGACGATGACGCTCGCGGTCGTGACGTTCGTCGTCGTCGAGATCGCCGGAATGCGCGCGCTTGGCCGAGGCTACATCAATACGATCGTGTATTGGCCGCACGACATGCCGCTCTATCTGAGGCTCCCGCTCTCGGTGATTCTGACGCCCGTCGAGCTACTCGGAAAGTTCACGAAGCCTTTTGCCCTGACGGTTCGTCTCTTCGCGAATATGATCGCGGGACACGTGATCATCCTCGCGCTCATCGGGCTCATCTTCATGTTCGGATGGCTCGTGTCGCCCTTGGCTATTGCCATGGCGCTGTTCATCATGATTCTCGAGATCGTGGTTGCCTTCATCCAGGCGTTCGTATTCTCCCTCCTGGCGGCCGTTTTTGTCGGCCAGATTCGCGCCGCACACCATTAACCCTGTTCCTTGTCATCCTGAGGAGCAAAGCGACGAAGGATCCACGCGAGATCCAGTAGATCCTTCGCTTCGCTCACGATGACAGATTCACAAGAGGGTCTCGCTCGCTCCACGAGGCCTGAGATCGTAGCTGGTCGAGCGACCAGCGATTCCCGTTGAGGCCCGGACCTCGCTGACGGGGAGCGCCAGTGGCGCGGAGCATTGGCAATTCACGTTGTACGAATGGAGATCGAGCATGTTCATCCTTCCGCTGCTGCAGGCGGCGACCGGTTTCACGAAAGACTACGCCGCCGCGTGGGCGATGCTCGGCGCCGGCGTGGGCGCCGGTCTGGCGGTGATTGGCGCAGGTATCGGCATCGGGCGCATCGGTGGTTCGGCTACCGAGGCGATGGCGCGCCAGCCCGAGATCGCGGGCACCATTCAGACGGGCGGTCTCATTCTCGCCGCCCTCATCGAGGGCGCGGCGCTGTTTGCAATCGTTGTCGCTCTACTCATCTCACTCAAGTTCACGTACCCGACCTGAACGTTCGCCGGAGCTCGAGTATCCGGGAGCTCGGGCTCCGACACCCACATTGCTGGACCTTTGAGATTGCCAATGCGCACGCTGTCCCTGTCGCTCGCCATTCTGCTCACGAACGCTTCGGCGCTTCTCGCCCAAGAGGCCGCGGCAGAGCCGAAGTCCGGGTTGATGGACATCCGCCTGAACTTGATGTTCTGGACGCTGATCATCTTCGGCATCCTGTACTGGGGTCTGCGTTCCTGGGCGTTCCCCGCTATCCTCGGTGAAGTCGACAAGCGCGAGAAGGCGCTCCAGGACGCGATCGACGCCGCGAAGCGCGATCGCGACGAGGCGCAACGGCTGCTCGAGGACCACCAGCGACAGATCGAGGCGGCGCGGGGCGAGGCACAGAAGCTGATCGCCGACGGACGCGCGGTCGCCGAGAAGATGCGGACCGACCTGCTCGAGCAGACGCATCACGAGCAGCAGACGATGCTGGAGCGGGCGCGCCGCGAGATCGAGGCCGAGAAGGATCGGGCCGTCGCACAGCTGCGTCGTGAGGCGGTGAATCTCGCCATCGCCGGCGCGAGCAAGGTGATCGAGCAGAATCTCGACAACACGAAGAATCGCCAGCTCGTCGAGGGCTTCCTCGCGTCGCTGCCGGCGATCCAGACGAGTGGCCGCTGATGCGTGAGACGACCATCGCGCGCAACTACGCGGAGACGCTGCTCGAGCTGGCGCGTCGCGCCGGCGATCTGACGACGTGGGGGCAGGCGGTGGACGACGTGGCGGACGCGATGCAGAACGATCGGACGCTGCGGCTCTTCCTCGAGTCGCCGAGAGTGTCGGCGGCGCAGAAGAATGAGATTCTGGGTCGCGCGTTCGAGGGGCAGCTGCCGCACGTCTTCGTGCGCTTTCTGCAGGCCCTGGTGAATCATCGGCGCCAGATGCTGCTCCCGCAGATCGCAATTCAATTTCACGATCTCGTGGATGAGGTGGAGGGGCGGCTGCACGCGAACGTGACCGTCACCGCCGACCCCAGCGATGCGGAGCGTCGCGCGATCTCGCAGGAGCTCTCTCGCGCGTACGGCAAGGAGGTCGTGCCGCACTTCCTCGTGAATCCGGCGATTCTCGGCGGCGTCGTCGTGCGCGTCGGCGATACGGTGCTCGACGGCTCTGTCCGCCGCCGGCTCGCCTCGCTCCGGAGCCGGATGCTGACGCCGCGCACGTAAGGCTCCTTCGCCTCCGCAGAGCCCAGAGTCTTGGGACGCGAAGGACGCGAATTTGGAGTGAATCACCGAGCGTCAGGCTCAACGCGCGCGCCTGGCTCTCCGTACTTGCTCGGGGCGGACTCCAATCCGCACCTTCTCGCTCCATGCCCACACCCCGGAGTTGTAACGATGCCTACCCGCCGTCGGCTCACGCTGACCGGCCGCTGGCCATTGGCTGCGGCCGCTTTGCTCACCTCGATCGCTCTCCCCCTGCACGCGCAGGACGTCGCGCAGCAGGGCGCGCTCAAGGAGATTCTCGCCAAGGAAACGTTCATCCGCCCGCCCGCGGCGATCGAGAAGATCGTCACGGCGCCCTGGCAGCAGAACGTCACCCTCAGCAACCAGAGCCCCGATCACAAGCATTTCCTCAAGCTCGAGAGCGAGGGAATGCCGAGCGTGCAGCAGTTCGGCAAGGCGCACTACTACCTCGGCGGACTCCAGGTCGACTACAAGGCGAATCGCGCTCGCACGCTGACGACGCGAGGCGCCGCCGGCCTCGAGATCATCGATGGGTCGACCGGTCAGTCGCGCGGGATCGAGACGCCGAAGGGGGCGACGGTTAGCAGCCCGAAGTGGTCGCCCGACGGCAGCGAGATCGCGTACCTCGCCAACTTCGACGACGCGACACACGTCTACGTGGCTGACGTCGCGACGGGGAAGTCGCGCAAGATCACGAAGACTCCACTCCTCGCGACGCTCGTGACCGCTCCCGAGTGGACGAATGGCGGCAAGTCGCTCGTCACGGTGCTCGTCCCGGAAGGCCGCGGCGCCGAGCCGCAGCATCCGACGATCGAGACGGGTCCGCAGGTCCGCATGGTTGGCGAGGCGAAGAACAAGACGCGGACGTATCGCGACTACTCGCTCCTTCACGATCCGCACGAGCAGGCGCAGCTGGAGTACTACACAACGGGTCAGCTCGCCGTCATCGACGCGAAGAGCGGCGCGGTGAAGAAGATCGGCGCGCCGGCGATGATCACAGCCGTCGATCCGTCGCCCGACGGTGCGTACCTGCGCGTGACGACGATGCAGAAGCCGTTCTCCTATCTCGTCCAGTATCAGAACTTCGGCACGCTCGAGCAGATCTGGGACGCGACCGGCAAACCGATTGCCGAGCTGGCGAAGCGACCGCTGCGAGCCGGCGACAACGCTCTAGGTGACGACGGCAACGGTGGTCCGGCCGCCGCCGACACGGCCAAGCGGGACTTCGGTTGGCTGCCTAACGGCAAGGGTCTCTACTACCTGCAGATGGAAGCGGCGCCACGTGGCGGCGCGCAAGCGGACAGCGCTCCGTCGGACGAGCCGGGCGCCGGCCGCGGCGGACGGGGTGCGGCGCGTCGCGATCATCTGTATGTGTGGGACGCTCCATTCACCGCGGGCAGCGCGCGGCAGCTTTTCCAGAGCAACAATCGCATTAGCGACCTGCTCTGGTCGGAGGACGGCCAGCTCGTCTTCGCGGCGGAGAACGCGACCGGATCGAGCCAGGTGTACGCGACGTACCTCAGCGACCCGACGAAGCACTATCCAATCGCGCGGATCCGCGGCGTGAACCTCTCGCTTGGCACGTTAGGCAACGGGCGGTTTGGCGGTGGCGGACGCGGTGGCAACGGCGCGGACTCGCTGACGTTCTATCAGAATCCGGGCACGCTGATGTCGCGGCCCGGCCGCACGGTGAGCGAGGTCGCGCTCCTCTCGAGCGACGGCAACTACGCCTACCTCAGCGGCACGCAGTACTTCCGCACCTGGTCCGACAGCGCACCGCGTCCGTTCATCGACCGCGTCGAGATCAAGACCGGCAAGAAGGAGCGGGTCTTCCAGAGCGCGGCCGATGTCTACGAGCGCGTCGCCGCGCCACTCGACGACGACTTCGCCCGCGCGATCGTCATCCGCGAGTCGCCAACGATGGTGCCGGACTCGTACCTCCGCGACATGAAGTCGGGTCAGGTCACGCAGCTCACGCACAACAAGGACTACGCGCCGGAGATCAGCCAGGCGATCCGGAAGCGAGTGCCGGTGACGCGCGCCGACGGCTACCGGTTCTTCGTCGACGTGACGCTGCCGCGCGACTACAAGGAAGGAACGCGGCTGCCGGCGTTCTTCTGGTTCTATCCATACGAGTACACCGACCAGGCGGG
>JAJKIR010000174.1 GCA_021154325.1 Gemmatimonas sp. | reverse complement strand
GCGGTATCACCGATGCCGAGATAGACCCGGGCTGCAGCGCCGGCAGCACTGTTCTGGTTGGGCACCTTCGCCAATCGACGGATGATCTCACGCGCCTGTGGTCCGCGACCGGCCTTGCCATATGCATAGCCGAGCACGCCGAGCGTGAACGGGTTCGTCGTGTCCAGCTGCAGCGCGGGCTCGAGCTGCTGGATCGCCTCCGCCACGCGGTTGCCGTAGAGCTGGACCGTACCCGACATCATGCGCGTGACGAGGAGCGTCGAGTCGAGATCGAGGGAATGACGAACCGCCGCCTGGGCCTGTGCGTCGCGTTTGGCGATGCCGAGGGCGAGTCCATACGAGCCGTACGCGACGGGCGAGAGCGGATCGAGCTCCGTGGCACGACGCAGCTGCGTTACCGCCTCGTCGATGCGTCCGTTGACGAGCAGCATCTCCCCGTACCACTGATGAGCGGTTGCGTAATTCGGGTCGAGCGCGAGCGCGCGCTGATAGTCGCGCTCGGCCTCGCTCCACCGCCAGCCAACACCGAGCAGATTCGCTCGTGAGGCATACGCCTCCGGGACGGTGCTATCGAGCGCGATGGCTTTGTCGATGCTCCGAAGGCCGAGTGGCAGCACGGAGTCGGTGCGCACGTCCGCGTACAGCGGGAGTACCGCGTAGACGTCGGCGATGCCGGCGTACGCCCGCGCGAACGCCGGATCCTTCGCCGCTGCCTGCTCGAACAAGGCGAGCGCGCTGCGCAGCGCGTCCTCGCCGCGTTTCTGGAAGAAGAAGCGGCCGCGCAGATACAGATCGTACGCTTGCAGATCCTCAGTGCCGCGCGCCGCCGACGAGCCCGCGAGCGCGATGGTGCTTCCGAGCTCCGGTGCCACCGCGGAGACAATCGCGTTCGAGATCTCGTCCTGCACCTTGAAGAGGTCCGTTGCCTGACGCTCGAACATATCGGACCAGAGCGTCGCGCCATCGCCGATGTTGATGAGCCGCGCGGTAACACGCAGTCGGCCGCCCTCGCGCTGGACGGTGCCCTCGAGAAGCATCGTGACGTTGAGCGCCTTCCCGATCTCCTCAGGCGTGTTGTACTTGTCGCGTGCCGAGAATGCCGCCGCGCGCGCCGCGACCCGCAACCCGCGCAGCTTGGAGAGCGCGGTCGTGATCTGCGCCGTCATCCCTTCGGCGAAGTAGACGTCGCTCGTGTCTCCGCCAATGTTGACGAGCGGGAGCACGGCAATGGACTTCGCCGCGGTCGTGCGGGCCGCGCCAGCGGCACCCGCTGCGGCCGCTCCCGCGGGCGCCTCACGAGTCCGGAAGTAGGTTCCGGCGGCGAGTCCGGCGGCGAGGAGCACCCCAACCACTCCGATGAACGACGCCTTGCGGCGCCAGGACTGCGGCCGAGCACGCTGTGGCTTGAGCGAGGTGAACTCACCGCTCATCACCGAGGGATCGTCGAGCAGGCGCGCGACCTCGTTCGCGGTGCGCGGCCGCTTCGCCGGATCCTTCTCCATCATCCGCATGAGGAGATCCGCGAGCGCGGGCGGCACGTCGTAGCGGCGACTCGCGATTGGCTTGGGCGCCTCCGTGAGCTGCGCGGCGAGGAGTGCCTGCGGCGTACGACCATAGAACGGCGGCGCACCGACCAGCATCTCGTATCCGACGACGCCGAGCGCGTACAGGTCCGCGCGGTGATCGGTGTTCGGGTCGGCGGCTGCCTGTTCCGGCGCCATGTACATCGGTGTGCCGAGCGAGGTACCGACGGAAGTGATCGTCCCACCGCTCCAGCCGCCGCTGTTCGACTGCCGGCCGCCGAGCGTGGCGCGCTCGCGTGAGGCCGAGATGGCCTTGGCGACGCCGAAGTCCGTCACCATTGCCGCGCCGCCCGAGAGAAGGATGTTGTCGGGCTTGATGTCGCGATGAATGACGCCGCGTCCGTGGGCGTATGAGAGCGCGCGTGCGACGTCCTTCAGGATGCTCACGGTCTCACGCACCGACAGCGGCCCGCGCGCCATTCGCGCGCGCACCGATTCGCCGTCGACGTACGGCATGATGAAATACGGCAGCTGCTCCGCCTGCCCCGCGCTCAACACCGGCACGATGTGCGGATGCTGCAGCGCGGCGGAGAGCATGATCTCGCGCTTGAATCGGTCGACGGAGACGCTGGCGGCGAGGTCGTAGGGCAAGACTTTGACGACGACCTGCCTGCCGAGCGTGTTATCAGCGGCGACGAACACGATCGACATGCCTCCACCGCCGAGCTCACGCTCGATGGTATAGGCAGTGCCGAGTGAGCGCTGCAGGAGTTCGCGTATGTCAGCCACTGATATGCTGCTCGAGGGAACGTCGCTGGCTAAGAATACAGGTGGTGATACTTTAGAGACAGCGTTCGCGCGGTAAGGGTTTCGTCCTGAGAGACACCGGACGCGACCTTCACATGGAACATCGTGCCCTTACATTTCGCGGGCGCGACCGCGCGCGGACCACAGACTGCGACAGAACGCTGAGAGACAATCGTCCTGGGAACTACGGATGCAACACGTCGATCGTTACGTGCCGGCGAACACGAATGGTGGTTGGGGAGTCGCGGCGGGCGTCGTATTACTCGCGCTCGCCTGCATCGCAACTGTGACGTACGTCCATAAGAAGACTTATAAGCATCCAACGGACGTGACGTGGCATGGCAAGGGCGAGAAGGGAGAGCCGATAGCGCCAGCACGTTAGGGGCAGTCCATAGTTATCAGTCAATAGTTATCAGGGAGTTCGGAACGAAGCGTTCATTGCCTTGTCATCCTGAGCGCAGCGAAGGATCTACTCGAACTCGGGTAGGTCCTTCGTCGCTTCGCTCCTCAGGATGACAGGTATCAATCAACGCTTCGTTCCATAGTCCCTGATAACTATGGACTATGGACTGACAGCTTAGAGGCGGCCCCTATTGTTCCCAGGCGAAGCCGCTCACGAGTCTGACGAAGCGACGGGCGGCGAGGTCGAGACGGAGAATCGTTAGGCCACCGCTGCGGTCGCCGTGGCCGCGGGCGGCGAGATCGTCGATGCCATCTCCGTCGGCGTCGAAGACGTAGAGCGGATCGTGCGCGTGGAAGCGGAAGTCCACGAAGCGCATCGGTACCGCCTTTCCCGTGGAATCGAGCACCGCCACTCGTTCGACGGCGAAGTCCATATCCGGCGTGCGCTTGTTGGCGATGATCAGTGCGCGGCCGATGCCGAAGCAGCCGGGCACCCACCAGCTCTGCACCTTTACCGTCGCGAGCTGCCGATCGTAGGGCGGTTTCGCGGAGTCGGTGAGGAACTGCACGAGCGAGTCGCGCACCGCGATCGCCCGCGTCGTCAGCTCCGTCGGGAGCGTATCCCGAGTGCAGACCATAGGCACGATCGCAGGCTGCAGGCTGTCCGGGCGAGTCCCTGTCGGATTCGTACCAGCGGCGTTGACGCTCGGGACCGTGTCGGCGCGAGGAGCGACCGTGTCGATCCGTGTCGCGGTAGCCGGCAACATGTCCTCGGCGCGGGCAAGCGAATCGAGCACATGTGAAACGCCCAGTCGGGCGACGATGCGGCCGTGCCAGCTATCAAAGCCGGTGACCTTCGCCTGCTCGTCGACGGAGTACGGGCCTCTCACTCGCAACACTGTCCCGAGAGGAAGCGGCGACAATCGCGCCACCGCCTCGACATAGGCGGAACGAGTTACGGAATCCGCCTTGAGGCTGACATCGATCCGCCCAATGTCGACGAGCATGTGCCGGCCCCGTGAGGCCACCGGGAACCAGCTCCGGTCGCGTGGGACGAACACGAGCCCATTAGCGATGCTGTCGGCCAGGGGCGACAGCGGCCGGTCACCATGCCGATGCAAGTGCATCGAGACGCAGCAGCTCGAGCGGTTGGATGCGGCCTGGGTGTTCGACATCGCCCCTTGCTGCGCGGCGCCCTGCTTCAACGTGGCGCTATCCACGACGACCGCGAGCTGAGAGGCAGCGGCACTGTCGGCATCGGCGGAGCGGACGGAATCGACGCGCCGGAGTGTGTCAGCGACGTGGACGCTGTCCGCGGCGCGCGCGCTGTCAGAGGCAGCTGTGGTGTCGCTCAGCCTATCGGTGCGCGCGCCGGCGACGCAGGCAAGAGCAAGACAAAGGACCCCGGTGAGGAGGGGTCCGAGAACGAGTGAGGCCAGAGAACGCTGCGGCATGCCGATGAAGCAGGGGGGACGCGGATCGCATTCCTTGACGACGCGCGTGATTGCTCGCAACAAACTCTCGGCGCTGCTCACGTCCGCCGCTCTCACCGCACCGAATCGGCTCGATTCGGATCAGCCGTGGCGCGTTTCGATGCGGTGTGAGCAGGAGAAACGAAAGCCGCCGCGCCAGGATTACTCGGTCATTACAGCGTCAGAACCGTTCGGCACGAAGGTCGCTGTTGGAGGGTACGACAGTCGGCAGCCGACTCTTGGAAGTGGTGTGTTGGGTGACACACACAACTCCACGAGTCGTGAAGCATGACACGCACAATCGCATCGAGAGTGGACGCATGACGTGGCTCGAGTACAACGAGGCCCTGCAAGAGCTTCAGGGCAATGGAGAGATCGTCGTCGGGACGGGGGCGCAGGCGACCTGGCGGCTTCGGCGGGCCGATCTGATGCCCCGACATTTCGTCGTGTCCACGGCGAATGATCGCGCGACGATCTGTCCGTTTTCGAGCGAGGCCGTTGTCACCGTCAATGGACGTCAGCTGTCGGCGGGAGCGACGGAGCTACGTGACGGGGACGTCATCAGCGCCGGTTCCGGCGAGTTCCGGTTCTGGGCCACGACGCCGGGCGATAGCCGCGGCGTGGCGCGTGCACCGATCACCGGCCATCTCCTCGACGCCCAGCGGCAGTCCGCGCTCTCGCTCCATCGCGTGTCGACGGGGATCGGGAGCGACGAGTCGAACGACTTGGTCATCGAGAACGAGATGGCGGTGAGCTTCCACGCCGAGGTGCGACGCGAAGCCGGAGGTCACGTGCTCCGGACGCCTGGGTCGGCGGCGGTGAAGCTGAACGGCCACCGGATCACGACGCCCGTACTGCTCAGCGAAGGAGACGAGGTCGAGATCGCGGATCTGCAGCTGCGCTACACGCGCGAGCCGCTGGCGGATGGGATCAGGCAGACGACGATGGAGCGCATAACGAGTGAGGCCACCGCCAGCACGCAGCCGTTCGTCTCCGGCGCCACCAGAAGCGCCCCGCTGAGCGATGTCTCGTCCGCGTTGACGCTGAGAGCGCCGATGCGGGCCGTGGCGTTCGTGAGCTCCGTAATCGCGGCGGTGGCGATTGCGACGCTCCTCTTCCTTCATCGCGGCCCGTAGCGCACTACTCGATACGATCGAAGCGCAGGGCGCGCACCCGACCGGCGTTGATCACGAAGCCGGTCACGCGGCCCGCCGCGTCGCGTGAGAACTCGGTGACGCCGATGCCACCGCGAAATGCGTCGGTGTACACCGGCCGCATAACGATCGAGCCGGGCCGCCGCTCGCTGAACACGAGGGTACTATCGGTCGCTTTGATGTCGACCACGGTCTCGAGCTCCGCGCTGCGGTAGCGACCAGCGAACGCGGCGAGCTGCGCCGAGGTTGGCGAGAACGACGTCATCTGCTGAAAGAGCTGATCGCGGGCACTGCCGCGGCGTAGGTGGAGGGCCCGTCCCGCGGCCGTGCTGTCGAAGGCCGCCTCGCCATCGACACCACGCAGTGCGAAGCGCGATTCGGAGAGCGGCAGCAACTCGGTGCGCGCACCCTCAGCGATCCACAGCTTTCCGTCCCTGACGTCGAGGCGGAGCACGTCGCCGCTCGACCGGCGATACACGCCAGCCAGCGCCGTCAGTCGAGAGGCCGGGAGGCTGACCGCGCCAGCCTGCCGCGCCTGGGACGCTTCAGGGGCGAGCGCGGCACCAAGGAACAGGTCGGCCACCTCCCGAGTGAGTGCGCCCGGGTTCGAGTTGCTGGCATTACAGAGCGCCGCGACGGCGAGCTGCTGATCGGGATAGCGCTCGACATCGGCGCGATAGCCGGCGTCGGCGCCGCTGTGGCCGATCTCGCGCACGCCGCGATGTGTGCCGACGGCGATGCCTAACGCGTAGCCCGTCCGCGTGCCATCGTTGAGAATTCCCTCCTGCTGCATGCGCGCGAGCAGCGCGGGCGAGCCGACGACCGGTGCGCTGAAGTTCTGCTCCCATCGGAGCAGGTCGTCGGCGGTCGTGAAGAGACTCGTCGCACCATACGTGTCGAAGACGGGGATGCTGACGCTCCAGCCGCCAGCTTCCCGCGGCTCATACGCGGAGGTCCGGTACGGCACCACCATCGTGTGGTCGTCGTGGAAGTGCGTGTGGGTCATGCCGAGAGGCTTGAAGATCTGCTCATCGGCGAAATCCCGGAGGGAGTGGCCGCTGACCCGTTTGACGATGACGGCGAGGAGGGTGAAGCCGCTGTTGCTGTACAGGTATTCGGCGCCCGGATCGAAGTTCAGTGCCCGCTGGCGCGTCACCGCCCACATCACGTCGTCCTCGGTGATGAGGTCGTCGTCCCGCCAGCCAGCGATGCGGAGGAGCGTCCACTGGTCGCGAATGCCGCTCGTGTGCTGGAGGAGATGGCGGAGGGTGATGCGCTTGCCGTAGTCGGGCAGCTCGGGGATGTACTTTCTGACCTCGTCGTCGATCGAGAGCTTGCCCTGCTGCTCGAGCAGGAGAATGGACATCGCCGTGAATTGCTTCGAGATCGAGGCAACGTGAAAGATCGACGCCGGCGTGATCGGCACGTCGCGCTCGAGGTCGGCCATACCGTAGCCTTTCTCGTAGACAACCTTGCCGGCGCGCGAGACCCCGAGGATGCACCCGGGAGAATCCTGGCGATGGAAGCGTGCGAAGATGGAGTCGATTTTGGCGGGTGCGGGGTCCTGGGCGGACACGATGACCGGGAAAACGAGGAGAGCGGCGGCGAGAAAGCGCATGTCGGATGTCATCCTGAGGAGCGGAGCGACGAAGGATCTGGCGCCCTCAATTAGCGGCCGGTCACCGGAATGGGATAGTAGATCCTTCGGCGCTCCGTTTCCTCGGGATGACACGCACTCTTGGCTTTCCCTCCAACTGAAACCCGACTAATTTTGTCTGGCATGGCAGTGGTCGCTCGGCGCGGGCGATTCGCTGTGGCCGCGGGTCGGCCGAGCGCGTTCGGAGGTCGAACGCAAGTGACAGCGGGTGAACGGTTTGTGGCTGAATGAGGACGCCACGGCCGGCCGCAATCGCGCCACCCAGGAGCGCGAATGAGCTCTTCGATCGAATCACTCATCACGAAGGAATATGCGGCCGGCTTCGTCACCGACGTCGAGTCGGATACGTTGCCGCCGGGCCTTAGCGAAGACGTCGTTCGGGCGATCTCCGAGAAGAAGGAGGAGCCGGAGTGGATGCTCGAGTGGCGCCTGAAAGCGTTTCGGCGCTGGCAGTCGATGCCTGAGCCACACTGGCCGAACGTCAAGTACGAGCCCATCGACTATCAGGGAATCAGCTATTACTCGGCGCCGAAGAAGAAGAAGTCGCTGACGAGCCTCGACGAAGTCGATCCGGAGGTTCTGCGGACGTACGAGCGGTTAGGCATCCCGCTCAACGAGCAGAAGATGCTTTCCGGCGTGGCGGTCGACGCGATCTTCGATTCCGTCTCGGTCGGGACGACGATGAGGGAGGAGCTGACGAAGGTCGGCGTGATCTTCATGTCGTTAGGCGAGGCGGTGCGCGAGTACCCGGAGCTGGTGCGCAAGTATCTCGGCTCGGTGGTGCCCTACAGCGACAACTTCTTCGCGGCATTGAACAGCGCCGTCTTCTCGGACGGCTCGTTCGTGTACGTGCCGAAGGGCGTGCGCTGCCCGATGGAGCTGTCGACGTACTTCCGAATCAACGCCGCCGATACGGGCCAGTTCGAGCGTACGCTCGTCGTGGCCGACGAGGGCGCGTACGTCAGCTATCTCGAGGGATGCACGGCGCCGAAGCGGAGCACGAATCAGCTGCACGCGGCGGTCGTCGAGCTCGTGGCGCTGCCCGGCGCGACGGTGAAGTACTCGACGGTTCAGAACTGGTACGCCGGGGACAAGGAAGGCCGTGGCGGGATTTACAATTTCGTCACCAAGCGTGGAAAAGCATTCGCCAACAGCAAGATCTCGTGGACGCAAGTCGAGACGGGTTCGGCGATCACGTGGAAGTATCCGAGCGTCATCCTGCAGGGGGACAATTCCGTCGGCGAGTTTTACAGCGTGGCCGTCGTGAACAACCGGCAGCAGGCGGACACGGGTACGAAGATGATCCACATCGGCAAGAACACGCGGTCGAACATCGTGTCGAAAGGCATTTCCGCGGGCGAGGGAAATAATTCCTACCGCGGACGGGTGCAGGTGCTGCCGAAGGCGAGCGGGGCGCGCAACTACACGCAGTGCGACTCGATGCTCGTCGGCAATCGCTGCGGCGCCCACACCTTCCCGTACATCGAGGTCGCGAACAACACAGCGATCGTCGAGCACGAGGCGTCGACGTCCAAGATCGGCGAGGACCAGATTTTTTACCTGAAGCAGCGCGGGCTGAGCGCCGAGCAGGCGGTGAGCATGATCGTCAGCGGCTTCTGCAAGGAAGTGTTCAAGGAGCTGCCGATGGAGTTCGCGCTCGAAGCGCAGCAGCTGTTGGGGATCACGTTAGAGGGAAGTGTGGGATGAGGTGCTGGGTGCTAGGTGATAGGTGCTAGAACTGCACATCACCTAACACCTAAACACCTAACACCTAGCACCTAACACCTAGCACCTTTCATGTCCTTACTTGAAATTCATGGTCTCACGGCATCGGTCGGCGACAAGCCGATTCTGCGCGGGATCAATCTGACGGTGAACGCGGGCGAGACTCACGCGGCGATGGGGCCGAATGGGTCGGGCAAGAGCACGCTCGCGCAGGTGCTGGCGGGGAATCCGGCGTACGAGGTGACCGGCGGCTCGATCACCTACAAGGGCCAGGACCTGCTCGAGATGGATCCGGAAGTGCGTGCGCAGGCGGGAATCTTTCTCGCATTCCAGTATCCGGTGGAGATTCCCGGCGTCTCGAATGCGTACTTCCTCCGGGCCGCGTACAACGAGGTCCGCAAGGCGCGTGGTGAAGGCGAGGTCGATCCGCTGGAGTTCGCCGACATCATGGAGGAGAAGCTCGCGCTCGTCGACATGGATCCGGGGATGCTCCAGCGCTCGGTGAACACCGGCTTCTCGGGTGGTGAGAAGAAGCGCAATGAGATCCTGCAGCTCGCCGTGCTGGAGCCGAGCCTGGCGATTCTCGACGAGACGGATTCGGGACTCGACATCGACGCCCTGCGCACGGTGGCCGACGGCGTGAACAAGCTCCGCGATCGCAACCGGTCGTTCGTCGTCGTCACCCATTATCAGCGTTTGCTCAACTACATCGTGCCCGATTTCGTGCACGTGCTGGCCGGCGGCCGGATCGTCAAGTCCGGCGGAAAGGAGCTGGCGCTTGCGCTCGAGGAGAAGGGATACGACTGGCTCACCGAGGGTGAGCCCGTGGGGGTGAACGCGTGACGGCGGAGGCCACGATCGAGCGGGTGGTCACGGCGGCGACGCCGTTCGAGGACGCGTTCCGCGCGCTGATCGAGGGCGACGGCGCGCAGGCACCGGCGCACATCCAGTCGCTCCGGTCGGCAGCGTTCGAGGCGTTCCGGCGGCTCGGCTTTCCGACGACGAAGAACGAGGACTGGCACTTCACGAGCGTCGCGCCGATCGCCGAGCACGACTACCTGCACATCACGACGCAGAGCGGTGACGTACAGCGTTCGGCCCTGGCGCCGTTCCTCTTCGGGCGGAGCGAGTGGCACACGCTGGTCTTCGTGAATGGCCGGTATGCGCCCGAGCTGTCGAACACAAGCGGCCTCCCCAAGGGAGTGACGCTGCTCGACCTGCGGCGGGCGTGGCAGGAAGCGCCGCAGCTGACGGAGCCGCTCGGGCGGCTCACGCGCCACGACGACCGCGCGTTCAGCGCGCTCAACACCGCCTTCATGCACGACGGCGCGGTGCTGCACGTGGACCGTGACGTCGAGGTCGACATGCCGATCCATCTCCTTTTCGTCACGGACGCGGTTGCGGCGAAGTCGATGATGCATCCGCGGAATCTGATCGTCGTCGGACGACACGCGAAGGCGACGGTGATCGAAAGCTACGTCTCGCTCAGCGACGCGGTGTACTTCACGAACGCGGTGACCGAAGTCTCCGTGGCCGAGGGCGCGACGCTGCACCACTACAAGATGCAGCGCGAGGGGATGCGCGCTTTCCATGTCGGCACGATCGAGGCGCGCCAGGCGCGCGACAGCCACTACATCTCGTTCTCGTTATCGACCGGTGGGTCGCTGACGAGAACGAACATCTATACGACGCTTGCCGGCGAAGGGTGTGGGGCGACGCTGAACGGGCTGTACATGCTCGACGGCGAGCAGCACTGCGATCATCAAACGCTCATCGCCCACGTGCAGCCGAACTGCTTCAGCCGCGAGCTGTACAAGGGTGTGCTCGACGGACAGTCGCACGGCGTGTTCAACGGCAAGGTGTACGTCGATCCGATCGCGCAGAAGACGGACGGCAAGCAGACCAACAACACGCTGCTGCTGTCGGATAAGGCACAGATCGACACAAAGCCGCAGCTCGAGATCTTCGCCGACGACGTGAAGTGCACGCACGGCGCCACGGTCGGGCGGCTCGACGAGCAGGCGCTCTTCTACATGAAGAGTCGCGGGGTGAGTCGCGCGCTGGCGCGCGAGCTCTTGACCTACGCCTTCGCCGCGGACGTGCTGGAGACGATCGAGCAGCCGAGCGTTCGCGAGGAGCTGGAGCGAATGACGTTGCGCCGGTTCATGACGGTGGCGGACGACCGGTGAGCGGTGGCAAATCTCGACGCGCTGTACCAGGAGGTCATCCTCGAGCACAATCGCCGGCCGCGCAATTACGGGGCGATGGAGGGCGCGGACCGCGTGGTGGAGAGTCACAATCCGCTCTGCGGTGACGCGCTGACGCTGTGGGTGAAGCTGGACGAGGATCGGGTCGTGAGCGCGACGTTTCAGGGGAGCGGCTGCGCGATCTCGCGAGCGTCGGCGTCGCTGATGACGGAAGCCGTGAAGGGGAAGACGCGGTCAGAGGCGGAGGAGCTCTTCACGACATTCCACGATCTCGTGACGGGGAAGCTGAACGTCGACGGCGACGCGTCGGCCAAGCAGCGCCTCGGCTCGCTCCGCGCGTTAGGCGGCGTGTCGCGATTCCCGATCCGGGTGAAGTGCGCGAGCATGGCGTGGCATGCGCTGCGGTCGGCGTTGCGGGGTGAGGGCAGCAGCCCGAACGCCGTGGCAGTCGCGGAATGACGTTGAGCGGCGAGGCGCGGGAAGAGGACGAGGCCACTGCCGACGAGACATTCGAGACGGTGGCCACGTTGGAGGAGCTACCGGAGGGATCGCTGCTCGCGGTACGGACGGCGAAAGGCGACGAAGTGTGTCTCTTCAACTATCGCGGCCGCATCGGCGCAGTGCGGAACGTGTGCACGCACGCGGAGTTTCCGCTCTCGGACGGTACGCTCGATCGGGACGGCACGATCGAGTGCGTGTGGCACGGGGCGCGGTACTTCTGCCTGACGGGCGAGGTAAAGCGAGGGCCGGCGGTGGATCCGGTTTCCGTCTATGAGGTGAGGGTGGAAGACGGGAAAGTGCAGGTCGGAGGGCAAAAGGCGTGACGTACACGGAAGAGCGAGCCAGAAAGGGCGGGCCGAATACGGAGCGTCACCAGAGCCTCGCGCCGCGGAGCGATTTCCCGCTGCTCGCCGCGAACCCTGCGCTGCACTACCTCGATTCCGCCGCGACCGCGCAGAAGCCCAGCGTGGTGCTCGACGCGATGCGCGAATTTTACGAGCGGGATTACGCCAATCCGCACCGCGGAGCGTACGCGCTCTCGGTGCGCGCCACGGACCGCTATCACGACTCACGTGAGCAGGTGGCGCGGTTCCTCGGCGTTGCCGACAGCACGCGACTCATCTTTACCCGCGGCACCACCGAGTCGCTCAACCTGGTAGCGACGGCGTGGGGAATGGAGCATGTCGGCCACGGCGACGAGATCGTCGTCACGGCGCTGGAGCACCACGCCAACTTCGTCCCGTGGCAGCAGCTGGCCCGGCAGCGCGGGGCGACGCTCCGGATTTGCAGCCTAACGAGCGACGGCCGGCTGGACCTCGACTCCCTGGCCTCGCTCGTGGGGCAGCGGACGCGCGTGGTCGCGTTCAATCACGTCTCGAACGCGCTCGGAACGATCAATCCTGTCGCGGAGATCACGGCACTCGTCCGCCGCCGTGCCGCGCGCAACGCCATCGTCGTGATCGACGGCGCGCAAGCAGCGCCGCACCTGCGGCTCAGGCTCGACGGGGACGATCTCGGCGACGTCGACTTCTATGCCTTCAGCGGGCACAAGATGCTCGGCCCGATGGGTAGTGGTGGACTCGTGGGCCGTCGCAGCCTGCTCGAGACGATGCGCCCCTATCAGATGGGCGGCGACATGATCGAGATCGTCGGCGACGAGGAGACGACGTGGAACGTGCTGCCGCACAAGTTCGAGGCGGGGACGCCGAACGTCGCCGACGCGGTGGGGCTGGCAGCGGCGTGCGGCTACCTCGAATCGTTAGGCATGGACGCGGTGCGGGCGCACGAGCTGGCGCTGCTCGAGCTGGCGGTGGATCGACTTGGCGCGATCGAAGGGGTCCACCTCTTTGGCCCGAGCGACCTGGCGTTACGGAGCGGCGTCGTCTCGTTCACGCTCGACGGCGTGCATCCGCACGACATCGCGACGATTCTGGACGGCGAAGGAGTCTGCGTGCGCGCGGGGCATCATTGCGCGCAGCCGCTGATGCGGAGGTTGGAGGTGCCGGCGACGGCGCGGGCGTCATTTTATGTGTACAGCGACAGCAAAGACGTCGAGGCCCTCGTCGAAGGGCTCCAGAAGACCCGCGCGCTATTCGCCGCCGATTGATCCGGTGACTGCAGGCGGGGACTGGCACAGAACCGTCCTCAGGCCGTAGGATCTCGGGCACCCGCATCGGAGCTCGACCCATGCTGTTCTGGTCCCCGTTCATCGACCTGCTGCGCGCGATCCTCTTCAGCCTCGCCCACGTCTGCGGGGGAAGCCTTGGCGGCGGCATTGTCGTCTTGTCCCTGATCGTGCGGCTGGCGCTGCTCCCGCTCACGTATCGTCTGGCGTTGCGGGCGCAGGAGTACCAGGCGGCGCTGCAGCGTCTCAAGCCTCGGGTCGATGCACTCCAGCGACGCCACGCAAGCGAGCCGCTCCGCCTCGCTCAGGAAACGCGCGCCCTCTACGCGGAGAATGGCATCGGCATGGCCCCGAAAGGCACCCTGCTCGGCGCGGCCGTGCAGATGCCAATCGGCATGGGACTGTATCAGACCATCGGATCCGTCGCCAAGCGCGCCGCGCGGTTCCTCTGGGTGCACGATCTCGGTCGGCCCGACGCGCTCGTTGCGTCGGTTGCCGCGGGGTTGGCCGGTGCAGCGGTGGCGGCTGGTCCGTCCACGACGGGCTCGCGCCTGCCCGCGGCAATTGCCGCCGGTGTCACCTTTCTCGTCGCGTGGCGGTTGAGCGCGGGGGTCGGATTGTACTGGGTGGCATCGAATGTCGTGAGCGTCGTACAATCGCTGCTCGTGCGACGCGCGGCCGCCGCACCTGCCGCGAAGCAGGAAGCCTAACGAGAGAGGGCGCGTGAACAAGACGAGGCTCGAGGCGTTCAGCGACGGCGTGATCGCGATCATTATCACGATCATGGTGCTCGAGCTGCGTCCGCCGCATGGCGCCGACTGGTCGGCGCTGCGGCCGTTGATCCCGTCTTTTCTCAGCTATCTGCTGAGCTTCGTCTACCTCGGGATCTACTGGAACAACCACCATCACATGCTCCAGGCGACGCGGCGGATCAACGGCGCGACGCTGTGGGCGAATCTGCACCTGCTCTTCTGGCTATCGCTGGTGCCGTTCGTCACGAGCTGGATGGGGGAAAATCATTACGAGGCGGTGCCGACGGCCGCTTATGGCGTCGTACTCTTCTGCTGCGCCATCTCGTACACGATTCTTCTCCGCACGATTTTGGCGGCGCAGCGCGGGGTGAGCTCACCGCTCGCCGCGGCGGTCGGTGACGATCGGAAGGGGAAGCTCTCGCTGCTCGTGTATGCGACAGCGATCCCGCTCGCGTTCGTGCATCAATCAATTGCGCACGTGCTGTACGCGGTCGTCGCGCTGATCTGGCTCGTTCCGGACACCCGAATCGAGTCGCGACTGCAGGATGCGGCGGGGCACGAGCCCGCCGCCTGACGTCAGCTCGCTCGCAGGATCTCGACCGGATCGGCGCTCGCGGCCTGCCGCACGGGACCGAGCGCCGCGAGCGTGGCGGCGGCAAAGAGGACAGCCTCCGCCAGAACGAGGGCGATGACGGTTGCGTAGGGGAGTCCGGACATCGCGGCGGCGATGGCGCGCGTAACACTGAGCGCGATAAATGCACCGATGCCGACACCGGCGAGCGCGGTGACCGCCGCGTCGTGCACAACGATTCGCACGACGTCCCGTCGTCGCGCGCCTAACGCCACGCGGACGGCGAACTCGCGCAGCCGGCGGCTCACCGTATACGCAAGGACGCCGTAGAGACCGACGGCGCAAAGGCCGAGGCCGAAGAGGCCGAACGCGCCGAACAACGACGCCATGAAGCCGACCATCGTCAACGCACCCTCGAACCCGGCAAGCCATGGCTTCACGTCAGGCAAGGTCATGCCCGGAGCGAACGACTCGAGCTCGTGCCTGACGGAGAGGGCGAGCGCCGCTCGTCCTCTGTCGCCGTCTATGCCATCTCCCTGGACGATGAGGTCGCGTGCGCGGGTGCGGTCATGCGCGAGCAGGACGTACACCCTTGGCTCTGGCGGCAGATCCTGATCGATGCGTGGCCCATTCTCCACGTCGCGCACCACGCCGACGACACGAAGCCACGGGCTGCGCGATTGCTTCGCGCCCAGCTTCACCATACGGCCGACTGGGTTCTGCAGGTCGGGCCAGAGCCGGCCCGCGGCGCGTTCATCGACGATCACGACACCGTGCGCCGGACCGCTCCGATCGCCCAATTCGAAATCCCGACCGGCGACGATCGGAATGCGAAAGGTGCGCAGATACTCCGGGCTGACGATGAAGTAGCCCTGCGAGTTGATCCAGTGGTTGCCGCTCTTTCCTTCCTCGGCGTAGATCATTCCGCCGTCCGGCAGCTGCATATGTACCGTCGCGGCGATGACGGCCGATGGCACCCGGGCGGCACGGAGTGCCAGCTCGTCGTAGAACTTCTCGACGCTGGTGCTGTCGGGACGCAGCTTGGGATCGACGAAGAGCGGTGCGACGACGAGACGCTTTGCGGCATACCGGAACTCGAACGCGGCGAGCCGCACGGCATGAATCACGAAGAGCGCGGAGCACATCAGCAACGCCGTCGATAGCGCGACCTCGACGACAATGAGCGGGTTGTAACGATCGCGCAGGCGCCCCGTCGTCGTGCCGGCGCTCTCCTTCATCGGCTCGGCGGGATCAGTCGCGGCAGCGTGAATGGCTGGCAGGGCTCCGGCGATGATCATCGTCGCGATCGTCGCACCAAGGGCGAAACCGAAGACGCGCCAGCTTGGCACGGGATTGAGATCGCCGACCGACGGTACGTACGGCGTGGCGAAGTGCGGGATGACGTGAAGCGCCCAGACGGTGAGCAGCACCCCAACGGCGAGCCCCGCCGCAACGATGATCGTACACTCGGCGAGCACGTGCCTAACGACTACCTGGCGGCTGGCGCCGAGGGCGATGCGGATCGCGGTCTCGCGCCGACGCGCCATGCCGCGCGCGAGCATCATCGTCGCGAGGTTGGCGCAGGCGATGATCAGCACCATCGTCACTGTCCAGCCGAGGAAGGAGCTGAAAATCGATGGCGGCTGATAGTACGACGTCCAGAGCGGGATGACGTATTCGCCTAACGGCCGCTTCGGCGAGTAGGTTGCTGTCAGACGCGCGGCGATGCCCGCAAGCTCGCCGCGTGCGGCCTGTATCGTCACGCCGCGGCGGAGGCGGAGGACGGGTACTGGTCCCCACAAGCGGATGTCGCTGTTTCGTGATACTGCCGTCTCGGGGATCCAGATGTCCGTATTGCCGGGATAGTGCACACCGCGAGGCATCACGCCGACAACCGTGTAGGTCGCATGACCGAGGTCGAAGCGCAGGCCGCTCGAGAGCGGTGTTCCGCGGAAGACGCGATTCCAGAGAGTGAAGCTGATGACCGCGGCCTGGAGATCGCCGCCGCTCGCATTGGTGTCGAAGGCGCGGCCGAGCATCGGCTTCACTCCAAGTACGTCGAAGAGATTGGCCGACGCCGCGACGGCGAGATGATCCTCGACGACCGTCCCGGCCTCCATCGTTGCCTTGAGGTCGGTGAAGGAGGCAATCCCTTCGTACGAGTGCATCTCGTCGCGGATGACGCGGTAGCGCTCATCGCTCGTCAACGGCTTCCTGGGATCGCCGCCGCGGAACCCCGGCCTGATGACGCGCTCAGCCTCGGGGTAAGGGACGTACGGGTGCACGACAGCATCGGCCAGCGCGAAGACCGACGTGTTGAGCGCGAGCGCGAGGCCTAACGAGACGATCGC
>JAJKIR010000173.1 GCA_021154325.1 Gemmatimonas sp. | reverse complement strand
GCCGTCGCTACGTTCTGCAACCTGACGACGTCCGGTCCCGACTCGCTCGCGCGCAAGGTCGCGGGGATCTATCTCGCCGATCGTATGCAGCCCGACAGCGCCGCCGCGTGGACCGTGGCGCTCGCGGGCGCGCCAGGTGCTGACGTCCCCGCGGCAAACCTGCGCTCCCTCGCCGGGGTCTGGCGTAATGTCGAGCGAGGTGAGGTGCGTCGGACGCGACTCGTTGGCGACACCCTCTTCACCACGGGCGGAGGCGAGCGCAGTCGCATCGTGCCCCTTGGTGGCGGCCGCTACCGCGCGGGGAACGACACCGAGCTGCATTTCGAGGGAGACGGCGCCGTGCCGTCACGCATGATGGTCCGCACGGCGGGCGAGACGGTCACCTTCACACGTGCCGATACCATCTCGCTCACGCCGACGCAGCTCGCCGAGTACGCCGGAAACTACCGGAGCGACGAGGTGGAGACGACGCAGACGTGGAAGATCGAGAAGGGCCAGCTCGTCGTGTATGCGAGCGACCGGCGGCTGGGTACGCTCGAACCGACGTACAAGGATGGCTTCACGCGTGGCGGCGGCAACGTCATCGATGTCACGCGCGACGCGAAAGGGCGCATCACGGGTTTCGTTGTCGAGGCAGGTCGGGTGCGGCATCTCCGGTTCACGCGGGTGCAGTGATTCGGAGAGCCTGGCCCGACAGGGTTGCATGCGGCGTGTCGATTTCGGTGCCTCTCATTCGACTTCACTAGGAACCCATCGTTCCTACTGACTTCTCAGGAGAGCCATCGACAATGAAGCTCTACACGCAGCTCAACTTCGGCGGGAATTGTGCGGAAGCGTTTCGGTTTTACGAGAAGCACCTCGGCGGCACCATCAACATGATGATGACGCAGCGTGAGATGCCGAATCCTCCCGCGGGTGCCGGCGACGCAGTGATCCATGCGCGGATGGACATCGCCGACACGGTGCTGATCGGCAACGACGTCCCGGCGGAGCACTTCAAGAAGATACGCAGCGCCTATCTCTATCTCGCGCTCGACTCGGTAGAGGAGGCGGAGCGTGTGTACAAGTTGCTGGCGAAGGATGGCGAGGTGTTCATGCCGTTGGAGGAGACATTCTTCGCCAGCCGATTCGCCATGCTGCGCGATCGATTCGGCGTGTCGTGGTCGATCATCCACGAGCGCGCAAGGGACTGAGGCCGTGTAGCGGTGCGATTCGTCCTGCGGCTCACCGAGCGACCGGGGTGGCAGTTCTTCGCTGTCCTGCCACGTGCCGACGCGACGCTCGCCTTCGTGTGGTGGGTCGTCCTCGTCCTGCGCGGCGTGCTGCCGACGCTGTTCGCGATCATCATGGGCGCACTCATTGGCGCCGTGCAGCGCGGCTCCGGCTTGGGTGCGCCGCTCGCGGCCGCGGGCGTCGCGTTCGTCCTGCTGCAAGTTCTGCCACCGGTACATACGGCGGTAGGCACGAACCTCGGCGATCGTACCGCTGCCTGGCTGTACGATCGACTCACTCAGGCGTGTGTGCGACCACCGGGCGTCGCCCATCTCGAGGACGCGGAGCTGGCGAGCGATCTCACCATGGCGCGCGACTTCGATCTGGGGATGACGGGGCCGCCGCTCAACATCTCCATGGATTTCATCGCATCCGGATTGGCCGAGATGATCGGTGGCATGTCGTCCGCGATCGTGCTGATACTGTTTAGCTGGTGGGCGTCAGTCGTTCTCGTCGGCGCGTGGTTGGCGACGCATTGGCTGCTCCGCGAGAGCGCCGTCTGGCGCGACCGAAACACCCCCGAAGTCAGAGCCGCACAGCGGCACGCCGATTACGCGTACCGACTGGCAGTGGATCCGCCGGCGAGCAAGGAGCTGCGGCTGTTCGGGCTGGCCGGGTGGACGCTCGATCGATTCATCGCCCATCGCACGACGCTGCACAGGCTGCAGTATGAAGCGACTCGACTCCGCGAGCGTTCCTTGCTCTGGAGCGTGCTCGTCGTTGCCGGCGCCAACCTCGCTGTGTTTCTCGCGCTCGCGGTGGCGACGCAGCGTGGCCGCCTAACGATCGCCGAGCTCGTCGTCTATGCTCAGTGCGCGATCGGCGTATCGCTGCTCGCGTTTGGAGGATTCTCATGGGCGCTCGACGGCGCGTCGGCGCCGGTCGCGGCGGTACTGCGGCTCGAACAGGCGATGGCACCGACCGGCGCGCTCGTGTCGGGTGACAGCAACCCGCGCGGACTTCCAAAGCGGGAGGTTCGCTTTCGCAACGTGCGATTCGGGTATGCCGCCGCCACGCCGGTGCTCGATGGATTCGATCTCACAATTCCCGCGGGGACGTCACTGGCGATCGTCGGCCAGAACGGCGCGGGAAAGACGACCCTGGCGAAGCTCCTCTGCCGGCTCTATGACCCCCAAGCTGGCACGATCGAGGTCGACGGCGTCGACATTCGACGCTTCGATCTCGCCGCGTGGCGCGACCGGCTTTCCGCCGTATTCCAGGATTTCGTGCGATTCGAGCTGCCGCTGCGCGACAACGTCGCGCCTAACGGCGCACCGGACGATGTCATTCGTGCCGCGCTCGCGGCGGCCGGCGCGGGCACACTGGCCGATCTCGACACCGTGCTCTCCCGCGCCTACGCCGGCGGCACCGATCTCTCCGGCGGGCAATGGCAGCGGGTCGCACTCGCGCGGGCCCTCTGCGCCGTGCGGATGGGCGCCGGCATCGTCCTTCTCGATGAGCCGACGGCACAGCTCGACGTCCGCGGCGAGTCCGAGATCTTCGAGCGCATTCTGCGTGCGACGCGACAGTGTACGACAATACTCATCTCGCACCGCTTCTCGACCGTGCGGTTGGCGGATCGGATCTGCGTGCTCGAGCAGGGGCGAGTGATCGAGCTGGGAACCCACGACGAGCTGATGGCGCGACACGGTCGGTATCGGACGATGTTCGATCTCCAGGCGCAGCGCTTCGGCCAAACGGAAGACGAGGAAGGGATGACCCATGACGTCCTCGTCTGACGAGCTACCCCCCGCATGGTCGTCGATGTGGCGACTCTGCCGGCTGGGACTGAGATACGAGCCGCGGATGATGGTATGGTCGATCACGCTTGCGCTGCTCGCGGCCGTGCCGGACGCGCTCCTGGCGCTCTGGTTCAAGCTCCTCGCCGACGCTGTCGCCGCCGGCGCGGCACGGAAGCTCCGTCTCACAGCACTCGCACTCGCGCTGTCGGTGGTCGGCACCTGGCTACTGCGCCTCGTCTCGACGCGGGTGACGCGGCGCTTTCGCGACCGGGTGACGATCGCGCTCGAGTCGCATGTGGCGCGGCTGCAGGCGAGCATCGCGACGATCGCGCATCAGGAAGTTCCGGAGTACCTCGATCGCATCGCGATGCTGCGTGATCAGGTATTCGTGCTCGATCACATGTACATGTCGGTGTTCTCGATGGCGGGGTGGATCCTGCGCCTCGTGGTCACGATGGTCCTGCTCGCGTCCGTCCACCCTTTACTGCTGCTCCTGGCCGTCTGCGCCATTCCCACGATCTGGTCGTCGACGTGGCGCCCCACGGTCGAGCGCGCCGCGCAGGAGCGTGCCGCACCGTTCAACCGGCTCGCGCGTCACCTCTTCACGACCGCGACGACCGCGCCGGCCGCGAAGGAAGTCCGCCTAACGGGGATCGGCGATCGGCTTGTCCGCGAGCGCCGCGAAGCGTGGGAGCGCGGGCACCGGCCGATCGCGTCGTCGCGCTGGGGCTCGATGGTCTGGCATAGCATCGCCTGGGCGATCTTCGGGGCGGGATACGTCGGCGCGGTGGTCTTCGTGTCGGCCGTCGTGCATGCCTCGGCGGGCGCGGTGTTGCTCGTGCTCGCCGCCGGCGCGCGACTCTCGGCTTACATCGGCGCGACCGTTGGTGAGCTGGGGTTCCTCCGCGGCTTCTGGGTGTACGGAGCGCGGCGTCTCGCGTGGCTCGAGGACTACGCCGCGGCGCGGGCGTCGGCCGCGAGCCGAACGGCGCCGGAGCGCGTTGATTCAGGCATTCGCTTCGAGCGCGTTTCGTTCGCCTATCCAGGAACGTCGCGACTGGTCCTCGATGACGTGAATCTCGACCTGCCGGCAGGTGCCGTCGTGGCGCTCGTAGGCGAGAACGGCGCGGGCAAGAGTACACTCGTGAAACTAATCGCGAAGATGTACGAGCCGACGTCAGGACGAATCCTCATTGATGACACTCCTCTGTCGGCAATCACGGCCGAGTCGTGGCGCGAGCGGCTGGCGGGCGCATTTCAGGATTTCTTCCGCTTCGAGTTCCGCGCGCTCCACGCGATTGGAGTTGGCGACGTGCGGCGGGTCGATGATCGCGAGGCGGTCTCAGTCGCGGCAACCCGCTCCGGCGCCAACGACGTCGTGCAGCGTCTCCGGGGCGGCCTCGACGCGCAGCTCGGCCCGACATGGCCGGACGGCGTGGACGTGAGCTTCGGACAGTGGCAGAAGCTCGCGCTGGCCCGCGGCTTCATGCGCGACCAACCGCTTGTTCTCATCCTCGACGAGCCGACGGCAGCGCTCGACGCTGAGACGGAGCACGCACTCTTCGAGCGGTACGCGGCGGCGGCGCGCGGCAACGGCCGCATAACGATTCTGGTGTCGCATCGTTTCTCGACGGTGCGCATGGCGGACCTCATCGTCGTGCTGCAGGGATCGCAGGTCACCGAAGTCGGCTCGCACAACGAGCTTCTCGTGCGGGGCGGGGCGTATGCGGAGCTCTACGGCATTCAGGCTGCAGGCTATCGGTAGAACCCGCTGTGCGCTCGCCGCGCCAGCTACTCGACCTCGCGCTGTGCTTCGGCCAGCCGCCCCACGTCCTCACCAATCTGTCGCGCCGCGTCGATGAGCGTCGTCAGTGGCGCGAGGTCCACGGCGCCGGCGTGCAAACGCAGGAGGTCGAGACGAATCCCCTCGAGCGCCGCCACGGTCTCCGCGAGCTGACTTTCTGCTGCAGCTTTCCGCTCCGCCAACACCTCTTGATCCGCGGAGCCTGCCGGAGCGATTGCTCCGAGTACTTCCAGCTCGGCGCGGGCAGCAGCGGCGCGCGCCTCGAGCGCCTCGACGATGGATGGCAACTCGGCGAGCTGCTCGCGGTATGTCTTCGGCAGCGCCGCGAACAGCTCCGAAGCGGCGACGCCTAACGCGGCCTCCGTTGCCCGAAACGCGGATGCACCCGCGAGCCGCGAACGCTCCGGCGCGCCAAGGCGGTGCGAGAGCCACTCACCGACGCGGCTGCTCCAGAGGCGGTCGCGGATGCCCGTCTGCCACCACCGGCGAATCTTCGACGGAACGAACTGCACGTCGAGCGCGTTGCTCACCGCGCCGAGCAGCATCGTCGTGAGAACGGGCAGCAGGAACCATTGAATGCCCGTGCGGTTCTCGTGGATTACGCCTTCGAGCAACAAGCCGATCGTGGCGGCGAGCCAGGTCCCCGCGGCAACGGTGCCGTATCGCAGGATGCGGTGAGCGCGTGGCTCCTTCTGCTGGGTGAGCGCTTCGGTCTCCGCGCGCTCGCGGCGCGCGACGTCGAGCGCGGCGCGGAGATCAGCGAGCGTGTGCCCGGCGCGAAACTGTCTGTACGCCTGATTGAGATGGAATCCGACGATCGGCAGAAGCGGCAGCGAGGCGATGCCGGCCAGTAATACAATATCGGCCGGACCATCCGGCCGGTTACCGGTGACCCACGCGAGAAGATTGCCTAACGTGAGGACGCCGAAACCCGCGGACCATGCCATGTAGGGCACGAGGAGCGGGTTCCGCGCCGCCAGCCATGCACGCAGGGTAGGCGGCAACGCGAGCTTCGCGGACGGAGCTGGCGCGAGCGCATCCGCTAGGGCCTCCCCGTCCGCGAAGCGGCCCGCGGGATCGCGCGCGAGACACCGGTCGATGGCGGCGCCGAGTGCGGGCGGCAGTCCGGGCGCTGCACTCATCACGCTTGGCGAGGCTTCCGTCGCCTGACGCACGAGAAGCGCTGGAAGATTGGACGACTCGAATGGCAACCGACCGCTGAGCGCGAGGTAGCCGACGACGCCTAACGCGTAGATGTCGCTGCGGCCATCGACGCGCTCACCGGCGGCCTGTTCGGGGCTCATGAAGTGCGCCGTTCCCGTGATCTTCCCCGGATCCGTTGCAGAAGTGGCATCGGCGCCGTGGGCAATGCCGAAGTCGGTCACGAGCGCGCGGCCGGTGCCGGCCTCGAGGAGGATGTTGTCCGGCTTCACGTCGCGATGCACGATGCCGCGTCCATGCGCGTACGCGAGTGCCCATGCGACCTCGCGCAGGATGCGCGCTGCCTCGGCGGGAGGGAGCGGGCCGCGCGCACGGAGTCGCTCGCCGAGGGTCTCGCCCTCGACGTAGGCCATGACGAAGAAGACGAAGCCGCCGGCCTCGGCGACGCGGTGGATCGGGACGATGTTCGGGTGCGAGAGCTTGGCGGCCATGCGCGCTTCGCGCAGAAATTGTTCGCGCGCCGAGGGAGTGTCAGCCAGGTGCGCGGGGAGGATCTTGATGGCGACATCGCGGTCGAGGCGCACGTCGCGGGCGAGGTAGACGACGCCCATTCCGCCGCGCCCGAGCTCGCGCTGGAGTGAGTACTCGCCGGCGAGGGCGGCCTGGAGGTCGAGGAATTCGGTCGAAGGGTGAGTCACGAAAAGACGAGGTGCTAGGTGCTAGGTGCTAGAGCGCAGGGATGCTACTCGGCACCATGCGCGAGCAGTCGATCGGGGGTGCACGGCGGCTTCATGCCAAATTTGGCATGTGCGCATCGTTGCTCGGGACTCGCATTGTTGTGTGCATGCCAAATTTGGGGTGCCGCCTAGCACCCCGGATCGACTGCTCTTCGGTCGAGATCTCCACATAAGGCCGCCGTTCACCCCACGATCGACTGCCCTTCGGTCGAGATGCCAGCGACGGGCCAGCACCACTAGCGTGCCGCCGCTGGGAACGCTGGTAGCTTCCCAATGTCGCGCGCATCGTGCTGGATGATGACGGTGGCTTTGAGATTGGCCGCGATTTTCTTGAAGCGATCGAGCGAGGCGAGTGTTGCCGCGCGATCGGTGTTGAAGGTCGGGACGCCGTTGGTGTCGTAGTTCTCGTGAAAGTGCGCGAGGTCGCCGGTGATGAGCACCGGGCCCATGCCGGCGAGCCTAACGAGCAGGCTATGGTGACCCGGGGTGTGCCCCGGTGTGTTGAGCACGACGACGGAGCCGTCGCCAAAGACGTCCCGGTCGCCTGGCAACGGCTCGACCTTGCCGCCGCCGGTGACCCAATTGGTAAATGGCTCGGCGTTCACGCCGGGGGCTTTAGGGCCGTTGAGCACTTCCCAATCCCCTTTCCCGATCAGCAGCGTGGCCCGCGGAAAGGAGCTCACCTGCCCTGTGTGATCGCCATGGTAATGGCTGATGCCGACGTACTTGATCTGATCGGGCGTGACCTTCAGCTGCGCGAGCAAGTCGACCATGCTCGTCTTGGGTGCACTTGCACCGGCAGTCATCGGATTACCCGTGTCCCAGATCATGTAGTCGTCGCCGTGCCTCACGAGGTAGCAGCTGAACGTGAGCTGCACCTTCAGGCCGTTGAACGCGTACGTGTCCGACATGCGAGCGCCGACGTCGGTGGGAGTGGTGTTCGTGCCGCAGTCGAGCCGGGTGAGGCTTACCGGCGCTGCCTGCGCTGACACGCTAGTCTGACACCACGTGATGAGAACTACGCTGAGCGACAGTGTCTTCTCGATTCGGTTCATCAGATGCTCCGGAATGGTTTTCAGTATATACTCACGACACGGGCCAGCGGTGCTCTACTCGTATCGCAACGCCTGCACCGGTGAGACTCGCGACGCCCTGAGCGCGGGCACGTAGCCCGCCGCCAGAGCGACGAGCGCGAGGAAGGCGACCGAGAACGCCATCACCATCGGATCCGCGCCACTCATCTCGTACAACATCGACTGCGCTCCCTTGCTCAAGGCAAGCGCGCCGATCATCCCTATCACGCCGCCAACGGCGGTCATCACGCCGACCTGTCGCAGCACGAGCCGGCGGACATCGCTCGCGCTGGCGCCCAGCGCCATCCGGACGCCGATCTCGCGCGTACGCTGCGCGGTCGCGTAGGCGAGCACGCCGTACAAGCCGATCGACGCGAGCAGCGTCGCCAACAGGGCGAACGCGGCGGCGAGCGTCGTGATCATCCGATCCGCGAAGGTATTGATCCGGATCTCCTCTGGCATCGTGCGCAG
>JAJKIR010000172.1 GCA_021154325.1 Gemmatimonas sp. | reverse complement strand
GACATCGAACGGTTCGCGATTCCGTTCAACCCGGCGGTGGGCGTCGACTTCCCGACGGGTGGTGGACAGTACGGCAACACGACCTGCCTGCCGCTGCCGGATATCGAGAAGAACAACAACCCGAGCCTCGGCCCGGGCTTCGTCCCGAGCGTGACGGGCGCCTAACGGTATCTTCGCGACCTCTCAGCTGAGGTGTTACGGCCCGGTGCGCATCCTTTGCGCATCGGGCCGTCTCGCTTCCGCTCGTCCACGGAGGCCGCGGCCGATGATGACGGCCTTCAACGGAATACCAAGGTCCATTAGGCGTGCAGCTATCCTCGCACTGTCGCTCATGTACGCTGCTCCCACCGTCACGCGGTTCGCCTGCTGATTGATGCCCATGCTCGTCGCCAAGTGCCTTGCGAACAGGTCGAGAATCAGAGAATCACGCCAGGTGGCAAGATCTATGTAGGTGAATTGACCTTGGACATACCGGCACGGGTGGGCTGACGAGCAGCCGCCGAGCAAGCGCGACACAGCAACGCGCGCGGAGGCGGAGTCGCGCGGGTCGAGAAGAACGATGGTTGGATTGCCGCCATCGCCGAGGTAGAATCCTCCGAAGCCTGGCACCATACATCCCACGCGCCAGTACAGCTCGTCGCCCCGCGGCATTTGACGTTCGCGGCCATTGATCACAACGGTTCGCGTGGCAGTCCCGCAGGTCGTCGACGTTACGACTGACTTTCCGTGGCACGCGAACGCTCCGCTGCAGATTGCGGCGGCTACGACGGTCGCGACTGCCGATGCGACGGGTCCGCGCCCTCGCCTTGATTGCTGAACGAGACTGATGACCATTTCTCCTGCCACGTGGCCTTCCGCGCTACACTCCAAGCTGCAAGCCGTTCTCCTCGGCCTCAACTCCCCATGAGTGCACTTCGCAGATTCGTCTCTGTCATTACGCTCCTGCTCGCTGCGGCCGCGACGCTTTCCGCGCAGACGAAAGCGCTCCGCTTTGCCCGTCTCGTGGATGGGACGGGGCGCGTGCTCTCCGACGCCACAGTCGTCGTTCAGGGTGACCGCATAACGAGTGTCGGCACGGGTGCGGCGGCGGTGCCCAACGGCGCAGTGGTGATCGACCTGCGTCCGCTCACAGCCATCCCGGGCCTGATCGACGTCCACACGCACATGACCTACTACTGGGACCAGCGTCCTGGGACCCAGCCATGGGCGCAGCAGGGAAGGCGCCGCAGCGCGGAGACGGTCTTTCTCGCGCAGGAGAACGCGCGCAAGACACTGGAGGCGGGTGTCACCACGGTTCGCGACCTCGGCGCGTCGGAGTACGGCGACATCGTTATGCGCGATCTCATCGACCGTGGCGCGATGATTGGGCCGAGGATGTTCGTCGCCGGATTCGGACTCTCGCGCCAGCGTACCGCGCCGCGTCCAGGTGCGCCGCCAGGCGCGCCGCGCGGACGAATCGCCGAGATGGCAGACATCCCTGTGGCGGTGAAGGCGCAGGTGGACGCCGGCGCGAACTGGATCAAGATGTATGGCTCGACCGGCAGCGGCGCCGACGTCACGGGTGACGAGACGTTCTCTTTCGAGGAGATGAAGGCCGCCGTCGATGCCGCGCACGCGGCTGGCGAGCGCATCGCCATTCATTCGTACGGCCCGCAGGGCGGACGCGATGCGGTGCGCGCCGGCGCCGAGTCGGTGGAGCACGCGGTCGATCTCGACGATTCGACGCTGACCGAGATGGCGGCGCGCGGTACCTACTATGTGCCGACAATCGACCACAACCGCTATTACGCCGAGTATCACGAGCAGTTCGGCTATACGCCAGAGCAGGTGGCGGCGCTCGACGCCTTTCGCGCGCGCAACCTCGAGACGGCGCGTCGCGCGTGGAAGGCGCACGTTCGCTTCGCGATGGGCTCCGACGCGGTGTTTACGATGTTCGGCCAGAACACGCGCGAGCTCGGCTGGTTCACGCAGATCGGGATGACGCCGGCCGAAGCGCTCGCCACGGCGACGACGAACGCCGCGGAGCTGTTAGGCATGAAGGAGACGTTAGGCGCGGTTGCGCCGGGCTATTACGCGGACATCGTCGCCGTCCGCGGCGATCCGCTGCGCGACATTCACGTCGTGATCGACAGTGTGAAGTGGGTGATGAAGGGTGGAGCGGTGGTCGTGGATCGCCGCGTGGAGGCGCGCCGCCGATGATGATGAAGATCCGGCTCGTGCTCGGGTGGATCATGATCCTCCTCGGCGCGTACGTCGCGCTGCACCCGCTCTGGTCGCACGGGAAGCCTGTGACGACGTCGCTCTGGCTCGACATGGCGTTCGCGGCCGTGTTTCTCCTTCGGGGAGTCATGAACATCCGCGGGGTGCGAAGGCGGCCAACTGCCAACTCGTCGGTGGATTCGTAGGCTCCTGTGCGCCACTCACGAGCAGTCGATCGGGCGGCACGAGCGGATGCTACAATGCGCCATTCACGAGCAGTCGATCGGGGGTGCACGGCGGCTTCATGCCAAATTTGGAATGCGGGCATCGGCCCGCCATCCGCGCATCATTGCTGGCATTCCAAATTTGGCATGGTGCTGCCTAGCACCCCCGATCGACTGCTCTTCGGTCGAGATCTCTACCTTCGGCTACGCTGCGCCGCCGCCGACTGCTCTTCGGTCGAGATCTCTACACCAGGACTGGCCTGAGCGGATAGCTTCAGGAGAGAACAGAACTGGAGAGCACATGGCGGAGCGCTGCACGCATCTAGATCAGGTTCGCGACGTTCAGCCGCGAACGCCGGAAGGTTGCGAGGAATGCCTGAAGACGAATGGGCGGTGGGTGCATCTGCGGCTCTGCCTCACGTGCGGCCACGTTGGCTGCTGCGACAACTCGCCAGGCAAGCACGCGACGAAGCACAATCACTCCACCAGTCACCCCATCATCCGCAGCTTCGAGCCGGGCGAGGACTGGGGCTGGTGCTACGCGGATGAGCTCTTCATCGAGCCGGCGCCGCACGCGTAGATGAGCGCCATCAGCGCCACACCGACGAGTGTGGCCGCCGTAGCCGAATGGCCGGCACTGCCGCTCGCGGCGTGGCAGGACACGTACGCGACGCTGCATCGATGGCTCCAGATCGTCGGGAAGACGCGGCTCGCGCTCGCGCCGATGCAGAATCACTGGTGGCAGGTCACGCTGTACCTCACCAGTCGAGGGCTCGCGACCTCGCCAATGCCGGCGGGCGGCCGCTCGATGGAGATCGAGCTCGACTTCATCGATCACCAGCTCGTCGCGCGAACGAGCGACGGTGACACGCGGGCGCTGCCGCTCGCGCCGCGGTCCGTTGCGGCATTCTACGCGGATTACCTGGCGCTGCTTAGCTCGTTAGGCATCGAGGCGCGGATCTACCCGGTGCCGGTGGAGATCGCCGAAGTGACTCCATTTCCGCACGACCGCGAGCACGCGTCGTACGACCCCGACGCCGCGCAGCGCTGCTGGCGCGCGCTCCTCGCCAGCGATCGTGTGCTCAAGGAGTTTCGCGGGCGGTTCCTCGGAAAGTCGAGTCCGTCGCATTTCTTCTGGGGCTCGTTCGATTTGGCGTGCACGCGCTTCTCGGGTCGGCGGGCGCCGCTGCATCCTGGCGGCGTTCCCAACTGTCCGGATTACGTGACTCGTGAGGCGTACTCGCACGAGTGCATCAGCGCCGGCTGGTGGCCCGGCAGCCTCGGTTCGCCGGTAGAGGAGCCCGCGTACTACGCCTACGCCTATCCGGAGCCGCCTGGCTGCGCCGATGCCGCCGTTCGACCGCAGGGCGCGTCCTACAACGCGACGATGCGCGAGTGGATTCTTCCCTACGAAGTCGTGCGCACCGCGAGCGACCCGCGGGGGATGCTGCTCGAGTTTTTCGAGAGCACGTACGAGATCGCGGCGACGCGCGGTGGATGGGATCGCGCGGAGCTGGACCGACGAGCCTGACGCGGGCGATCCGTCCGGATCGGGCAGACGCAGCAAGCGTCAGCGGTTGACGGACTACGGCTCGCGCAGCGTCTCAGCGCGGCCATTCCGTCCGGGCGCGCTGTGGAAATTCGGGGGCGATTCGACGCACGGTTGGGCGTGACGCCCACAGCGCGGATACCGTCCCTGTAGCGTATGGTCGCCCCCACACGCCCCAGCGGCCCGCAGAAGCCGCTCATCCACAATGCCGGAAAGCTGATCGCCATGGCCGCGTCCACGGGCGCGGCGCTCGTGTCGATCATTTCGTTTCTGTACTCCTACGGCGTCATCGGGAAGTCCGCGAGTCACCAGACGATCGGCAACCTCGGCGCGACGTGGGTGGGGCTGCGGCCACAGGCCGATACCGCGTTCGCCATCGGCGACACGATCCATCTCGCGGCGACGATCACCGACGACAACGGCGCCATTCTCGTTGGCGCGAAGCCGACGTGGGTGAGCGAGAACCCGAAGGTCGCGGTCGTGCTCAACGACGGCTCGGTGATCGCACAGGGTCCGGGAACGACGACGATCACGGTTGCCGTCGCCGATCTCATCGCGCGGTCACGCATATTCGTTAGGCAGGTCGTCACGTCCGTCGACGTCGTCGGCGTCGCCAACGATACGACGCCCGTCGTCGCCGAGGGCGACCGCTATCCGATGCGCGCGATTCCGCGCGACGGGCGCGGACATCCGGTGATCGGGCTCGTCCCACAGTGGCGCCTCGACGACACGAGCGTCGCCGAGATCGATACGTCCGGTATCGTGTCGGGGAAGATCGCGGGACGCACCTTTGCGACCGCAACGGTAAATGGCGTCTCGGGCAAGGCTCCGGTAATGGTCGTGGCGACGGCCGCCGACCTTGCGACGGTTGCTGGCGGCGCGCAGCGCGCCGCGGCGGGCAGTCTCCTGCCGCAGGCAATCGTCGTACGCGTCACGAGCCGGCGGTCGCGCCCGGTCGAGGGTGTGCTCGTCAAGTTCCGTGTCGGGGACGGGCAAGGTAGCCTCGAGCCGGCGTCTGCCGTGACCGATGCGGATGGCCGCGCGCGCTCGGTGTGGACGCTCGGCGACCTGCCGGGTCGTCAGACGCTGCTGGCGACGGTCGAGCGCGTCGACAGCGCGCTCGCAGTGGTCGCGGAGGCAGAGCCGGTGGCGTCGAACACGCGGCTGGCGGCGTTGACGGAGAGCGTGGAGGGCGACGCGGGCCACGCGCTTGCGGATACCGTCGCGATTCGCGTCACGGATTCCACGGGGCGCGCGCTCGGGGACGTGCCGGTGTCCTGGGTTGCGCTCGATAATGGGCGGGCGGAAGCGCTCGAAGCGCGTACGGATTCGTTAGGCACGGCGCGGGCGCGATGGACGCTCGGTCCGAAGTCGGGGACGCAGCGCCTCCGGGCCCAGGTCGGCAGCGGCCATGGGAAGAGCGCCGTCCCGCCGATCACGCTTCGCGCGATCGCGAAAGCCGGAGGCGCGGTCGGGTTCACGATCGTGTCGGGCAACGGTCAGCGGGGCATCGCGGGCGAGCCGCTGCCCAAGCCGCTGGTGGTTCGCGTGGTGGACGCGACGGGTAATGGCGTCGCCGATGCCGAGCTCCAGCTCCTGCCGTCGGCCGGAACGGTGCCGGATACGTCGGTGCACACGGACTCGCTTGGCCTGGCGCGCATCCGCTGGACGCTCGGCCACTCCGCGGGCGATCACTCTCTCGCCGTGCACCTCGACGGCGTTGAGAAGTTGCTAAAGATCAGCGCCGTGGCCCGGCCGGCCGCGGCCGCCAACCTCTCCTTCGACGACGTGCCCGGCGAGAAGGGCTCGCACGCGAAGGGTAAGCACCTGGTCGCTATCGTCACCGACGCGTACGGCAATCCAGTTCCGGAAGTCCGGCTCAGCTTCTCGACCCATTCGGGGAGCGTGGCACCGGGCCGCGCCGTGAGCGACGCGAAGGGCCGAGTGAAGGTGACGTGGACCGTCGGCGGACGCCCGGGCGATCAATCGCTCGTCGGCAGCGTCCCCGGCACCGACGTGCGTGGCTCGTTCGTGCTGCCTGGCGTAGTGCAGGCGGGCGCTCCAGCGAAGCCGGCCTCCAAAACGACCAAGCACGTCACGACGAGCAAGTCCTCGAAGAGACGCTAGTTCTACGCGATTGGCGCGTTGCGCAGCCCCGAGGAGTTGACGAGCTTAAAGGGGCCGCAGCGGAGGTCAACATTCGTGAGGATTCGCTAAACGGTGCCGGATTCGCCGCTCTCGGTGATGATCGTCGGCGCCACGGGGCTCGTCGGCCGGGAATGCCTGCGGCTTCTCCTCGCCGACAATGGATTCAGTCGCATCGTCGTCCTTACACGACGACCGCTGTCGCCCGTCGTACGGTCGCCAAAGCTCGAGACGCACGTCATCGACTTCGAGCACCTCAACGAGTACGACGAGCTGTTTCGGGTCGACGCAATCCTCTGCGCACTCGGAACTACCATCCGCCAGGCCGGCTCACGCACGCGCTTTCGCACCGTTGACCACGAGTACCCGCTGGCTTTCGCCAAGATCGGGCGCCGCGCTGGTTGCGGGCACTTTCTCGTCGTGAGCGCGCTCGGGGCGAATCCACGCTCCCGCGTCTTCTACAATCGCGTCAAGGGCGAGCTCGAGGAGGCGCTGCGCGGACTCGGCTACCCCCGACTCACCATCGTTAGGCCCTCGCTACTCCTCGGGCCACGCGCCGAGCTGCGTCTCGGCGAGGAAGTGGCGAAGCGAGTCACGCGGTGGCTGGGGCCGCTAGTGCCGCGCGCGTTCAAGCCCGTCGAGGCGCGCGCCGTCGCGACGGCGCTGGTGCGCGCGGCCCGGGAGCCGGGCAGTGGCGTTCGCGTGATCGAATCGGGAGAGATCGCGCTCGCCTGAAGCTGTACCAGCCCCAGTGCCTAACGGTAGCGGCGCGGCCGTGGCGGCAGATAGAACAGAACGAGCGAGGAGCCGACGCGGCCGACGGGCTGCAGCTCGTTCAGCCACTCGTACGCCCCCTCTCCTCCGACGCCCGCAAGCATCGTCTGGCTCGCGGCAATCCACCCGCGCGGGCGCTCCGCGGCGGCGAGAAGTCTTGCGTCGCGGACGCCGGCGGCCTCGAGACTCGCGGAGCCGTAGTAGGCAACGGCGATCGAGTCGATCCGCATACGCTTCATGACCACGCCGAGGCGATAGAGATCCTGCCCCCAATCGAGATTGCTGTCGACGAGAATGAGCTCGGGCCGGTCGCCAGCGATCGGATTGAAGTACGCGAGATAGTCCGGATGCGCTCGGAGCGGAACGATGAGCGCGGCGGCGAACGTCGCGGCGACGGTGGCACGTACGAGTCGGCGCGTCGGTGCGCTGCGCCCGCTCGCCTGCCAGAGCTCGATTGCGGCGATGGCGCCCAGGAGCGGGAGCATCGCGAGCACGGGGAGCACGAGCCTGACGCCGGCGTCCTCACCCGCGATCGCTCCGACGATGAGCACCGCCGTTGCGGCGGCGAGCACGGCTGCCGGCTCGGCTGCCTTGCGCCTAACGAAATCACGCGCTGCCGCGGCCGCGCCGAGCGTGGTGACGAGCAAGAGAGGAAGCGGCGTCTTCACGAGCAACGCGACCGGATAGTAGTACCACCAGCCGGTTGAGGATCGCTCACCGAGGAGAAACGCTGGCCGCGCCGTCGTGTCGGTGAGATAGCTCAGGAGGCCGCGAAACCATCCTGGTGCGGGTACCTGCACAACGGAGCCGTCTACGACCGAACCGATGCTGAACCCGTAGAGCGCCCAGCCCGTGATGGCCGCGGTAGCGACGGTAAGCGTGACCGTGAGTCCGGAGCGCCAGCGCGGCGCACCGGACCAGAGCGCCGCTCCGTTTGCCCGGCGTCGCACAGCGTAGATCGCCGGCAGCCCGAGGCAGAGCATCGGCAGTGCGATGAAGTCAGCCGTGACGCCAAGGGCAGCCGCAGCGCCTAACGAGATGGCCGCGGCCCAGTGCGGTGCGTCCAGCCAGACGACGAACGCGAAGAGCGCGGCGGCGAGGGTCGCGGCGAGCGCAATGTCGGTCGTCGCCAGCCCGCCGTAGGCGATGAGGCTGGGATTCGTCGCCGCGAGAAGCACCGCGATCGCGGCGCCGCGCTCGTCGCTCAGTCGCCGGCCCCAGCACCAGACGATCGCACAGAGGAGGATGAAGAACGGCAGCTCGCCAAGGCGGGCGAGCGCGAGCGTCGTACGATAGTGCGCACCGCGGCCGAGGATGCGCGCGCCATCCTCGGCCGGAGAGCCAGCCGACGCCCCGCGCTCGCCGTGCAGGTACGGTCCAATGCCCGCGGCGATGCGGCCGAGCGGCGGCCGCTGAGCATCGTAGTCGTAACGGCCGCTGAGCCACTCGACGCCAGCAGCGATGTGAGTGGGCTCCTCGTACGTGTTGCTGAAGGTGTAGTACGTCGCGGCGATGGCGAGCGCGCCCGCGAGAGTGACCGCGAGAGCGATGGCACGCCAGATCCGGGCGTCGGGTGCAAAGGACAGGCTCAGTCTCGCGGTCACACGTCATAGACGAGCGACCGCACCCGCCGATCACACGAGCCCGGCTATCAGAGCCGGTCGAGGGAGGACTGCGCGATCTCGAGGCTCACGCGTGACGCGTCGAGCTCGACGCGATAGCAGGGCTCGGGGTCGACGCACATGAGCTCACGCACGGAGCCGCATTCGTTCGCGAAGGCGCCAACGGTGAGGCGCACATGCGATGCGCGCGCGAACTGGACGCCGGGAATTGCGGCGCCATCTGCCCAATGCAGCGCGAACGTCTTGGAAGTGATCGCGCCAGCAATCTCGACTTCGTGCTCCATACGAACTCTGTCCGAAGGGAGCGCCATAATAAGAGAAACGGCGACGCGCGCAACGCCGATTTTCACGCCGAGCTCGCAGAGGAAAACTCGCCGTCGAGAAGAAATGTGATGTCGCGCTCACTTGATCTTTTTGCCGGGCGACTCCTGTCCGTTCTGCTTCAGCACCATGCCGGTGACGGTGCCTGACGAGTCCTTCGTGAAGACGATCTGCGCCTCGACCTCCTTGAGGAAGAAGCCGTCTTCCTTCTCCGCGAAGAGCTGCGACTTGCCCTGGCCGGTCGGCTGGCCGAAGAGCGCTGCGCCTTCGCGTGTGACGACGATGTGAAAGGTGGGGGCGAGCTCGTACTCGCCGACATAGCGGTCGAGCGCCTCTGGAGCGAGAGTGATCTCGGTGTGCATCACTTTCACGGGCGCGGGAGCGAGCGGCACGCGGGGATCGACGAAATGCAGTCCGATGTCGTCGACGCTCGTGGCGCTGTTGGAGAGGACGACAACGCCAGCGTGACGCGCCCGATCGAAGCCGATGAACGTGCGATAGCCGCCCGTTCCGCCGTTGTGCCAGATCACCGTGCTTCCCGACGGTGCGTTGACGATGTGCCACGCGAGACCCAGGCTCAGATTTGGATTGTCGGTGGCGTAGCGCTTCGTCTGCGCCAGCTCGATGGCCGGCGCGAGCTTCGAGTGTGACGGATCGACGTAGGCCTGGAGATACTTCAGCATGTCGCTCACGGTCGAGCGCAGTGCGCCGGCGCCGGCGAGTCCGGGGATGTCCCAGTTGCTGACGACGGCTCCATTCTCGTCGTGGCCCAGCGCGAGCCGCTCGCGCATCGACGGCGTGAAGGTGACGCGCGTCTCGCTCATGCCCAGCGGGTCGATGACGTGCTTTCGCACGAGCGCCTCGTAGCTCACGCCCTCGCGCCGCGTGAGAGCGATGCCGAGCAGCCCCATGCCGAGATTAGAGTATTCGTATTTGGCACCGACGTCGCGCGGGAGCTGGTACGACGCGACGAAGTCGATCGCCTGCTGCTCCGTGTAGTCGGCGTACGGATTCGCCTGGTTCTTCGGAGCGAAGTTGGATGGCATCCGCGGCAGCCCCGACGATTGCGTCGCGAGATCGGCGAGGGTGATCTCACGCCCGCTCCGCGAGGGCACGTGCGCGGAAGCCGGCAGATACTTCGCGACCGGATCGTCGAGCTTCACCTCGCCCTTGACGACCATGTCCGCGAGTGTCGTCGCCGTGAACGTCTTGGTGATCGAGCCGATCTCGAACACACTCTGGCCGTCGAGTGGCCGGCTCGTTCCCGACACTCCGTAGGCGAAGATTCGCGTGCGGCCGTCCGGATCGAGAATGCCGACGGCGATGCCCGACGAGCGCTTCGCGTCGACCCGGTCCTTGAGCACGGCGCGAATCGCGGAATCGGAGAGGGCGAGGCGCGGATCGACCGCGGCGGCTTGCTGGGTGGGCTGCTGCGCAAACGCGCTCGGGGCGGAGAGCGCAAATACGGCGAGAATGCGAAGGGCAGTGAGGCGTCGCATGACTGTCTCGAGGGGTAGGTGGCCTAATCATGGCGACCAGCGCGGCCCGACGACAGCCGCGTTTCCCTTACGTCAGCAGCCGCTTGAAGAGATAGAAGCCAAGCACCGAGACGCCGACGGCGAGAAGCACGATCCCCGCAAGGAGCGTCACTACGAGCGCGGTACTCGCTCGGCTGGTTCGAGTCGGCACCTCGAGGTGACGAGCGAGCAGCTTCACGTTGCGCGTGTTCGACTTCCAGGCGAAGTCGAACAGGTCGCCCACGATTGGCAAGCCGCCGACAATGGTGTCGACGCCGACGTTCAGCGCCATCCGCGTGAGGACGCTCGCTGGCGCGCCCGCCCGCGCGGCCTCGAGGATGATGTACGCCGACGCCGCGCCGCCGAGGAGATCGCCCAGTCCGGGCACGAGCCCGACCAGCGGATCGATCCCGAAACGAATGTCGGTGCCCGGGACGCGTATCGCGTCATCGAGCACCGACGCCACGGCCTTCGCGCGAGTTAAGGAGTCGTTAGGTTGCATCGAGTGACGATGTCATCGCAGCGCGACGTCCTGCGTCGTCTGCACGGAGAAGCGCGAGCCCGCCGGCAGCACGCCGTTCTCGCCCGAGCGGCCAAGCGAGATCGCCGTTCCCGCCACCGCGCCCAGCCCGGCGCCGAGGAGAATCTTGTCGCGGTCTCCGCCGCTCAGGACGGCGCCGAGGACCGCCCCCGCGGCAGCGCCGATCGCGCCGCTCTTCACGGTCTCGCTCGTGCTGGCGCCGCCCTGCTTTTGCAGGTTCGTCTCCGTGATGTTCGCCCCGAATGGATAGCGCCGTCCGTTGAACGTCAGGCTATCGAAGTCGAGTACGAGGGCGGCGGTCTGGGTCGCGTTGCTCGCGGCCGTGACCCCACTCACATGTCCCCACACCCTCGCGCCGCTGGGCACCGTCAATCGCCCATTCTGCGCGACGACCGGGTCGACGAGCGTCGCCGAGAAGGTGTCGCCGGTATGCGAGCTGTTCGTGCCGAGCTGCTGATCGAGCGCGAGATTCATCGTCACGCCCGCGGGCAGCGTCCGGGCATTCGCGGGTGCGGCGGTGGCAGGCGTGGCGATCTCGCCCGTCGCGGTCTCCACGCGAGGAGAGCTCGCGCAGGCCGAGAGCGCGAAGATGGTGACCAGCGCCGATCCGATTCGTTTGTGGTGCATAGCGTCCTCCATCGACAAGTGCATCCGGGTCAGCGGGCAAAAGACAGACCGCCATGTGACGATGGGAGTGCTTCACCGCTCGCGCGTGTGCGCGCATATTGAGAGAAGGCCGCCTTCCAATCCATGATCGCTCACGCTGTAACGATTTCGCTTCTCGCCGCTGCCGCCGCGGGGCGTGCCGCCGTGCCCGCCGCGCCGGACTCGTCGATCGTGATTCGGGTCAATCAGGTGGGATATCTGCCTGATGCCCCGAAGGTCGCCGTGGCGTGCGGGCTCGATTCTACGCGGGCGACACGCGTCACACGTACGTTCATCGTGCGCGACGCGAGCGGCCGCACTGTGTATGGGCCCAAGAAAGTCGTGAGCAGCGGATCGTTCGGCCCCTGCCAGCGCACCTGGCGTCTCGATTTCTCCGAGCTGCGCAAGCCGGGGCGCTATCGCGTCGCGGCGTTCGGCGTCACGTCGCGCGAGCTCCGCGTCGATGCACACGCGTACGACGGCGGCGCGGACACGCTGCTCAACTACATGCGCGAGCAGCGCTCCGGCTGGAATCCACTCATCGGCGACTCGGTGCACACGCACGACGGGATGGTCGTCGACGACAGCGGACACGCGGTGAAGGCCATCTCCGTGAGCGGCGGCTGGCACGACGCATCGGATTATCTGCAGTACGTGACGACGTCGGCGAACGCGACCTACATGATGCTGCTCGCCTACCGCGACCATCGTGAGGCGTTCGGCGACGACTTCGATGGCCGCGGCGCCGCCGGGAAGAACGGCATCCCCGACGTGCTCGACGAAGCACGCCACGGACTGGAATGGTTGCTTCGGATGTTCCCGAACTACAGTGAGATGTACAACCAGATCGCGGACGATCGCGACCACACGTACTTCGATCTCCCGTGGACGGATTCGTCGGACTATGGCTGGGGGAAAGGGAAGGAGCGTCCAGTCTATCCATGCACGGGTAAGCCACAGGGCTTGTTCGGCTACAAGAATCGCTCGACCGGTCTCGCGTCGACCGCCGGCAAGTACACCTCAGCGTTCGCGTTAGGCGCGCAACTGTACGGCGATGTCGACTCGACGCTCGCCGACACGCTGCGGCGGCATGCGCTGATTGCCTACACCGTCGGCGACACTTACCGCGGTGTCTGCCAGACGGCGCCCGGCCGGGCCCCGTACTTTTATGAAGAAGCGAACTGGGTGGACGACATGGAGCTCGCCGCGGCCGAGGTGTATGCCCTCACCGGCGACCGCATGATTCTCGGCCGCGCCGTGTCGTACGCGGAAGACGAGCCGGTGACGCCGTGGATGGGCGCCGACACGGCGCGCCACTACGAGTGGTTCCCCTGGTATAACAACGGCCACTACGAGACGTGGCGTGCCGCGTTAGGCCCGGGTATCAAGCGTGAGATGGAGGAGTACTACCGGCGCGGCATCGAAGCGGTCGTCGCGCGCGCACACAACGGATTCCGGGTGGGGATTCCGTTCATCTGGTGCTCGAACGACCTAATGACCGCGTTCGCGACGCAGGCGATGCTCTACCGCCAGATGACGGGCGATCAGCGCTATCGTGAGTACGAGCAGGCGGCGGTCGACTGGCTGCTCGGCACGAATCCCTGGGGGACGTCGATGGTGATCGGCTGGCCTAACGATGGAGTGTGGGCACGCGATCCGCACTCGGCCGTTGCCAGAGATCTTGGGGTCGAGAAGCTGCGCGGTGGGCTGCTCGATGGTCCGGTGTATCGCTCGATCTTCCTGAACCTGAAGGGGATCTCGCTGCACGACGCCGACGAGTACGCGCCGTTCAATACGGGCTTCATCGTGTATCACGACGATATCGGCGACTACTCGACGAACGAGCCGATCATGGATGGGACGGCGAGCCTGGTGTATCTGATCTCGGGGTACGCGCTCGAGGGGACCACCTGCGAGCAGCGCAGCGATTCGTGTGTGTCGTCGCTGGCGAGCGACGGATCCGCGCCTCGCAAGCGCCGCCGCGGGAATTGATATCGATGTCATCCCGAGCGTAGCGAGGGATCTGCACTTGCTGCGCTCGCATGGCTGGCGTCGCTCGCGTGGCGGGCATCCCAAGACCAACAGAGTGGACGGGACGCAGATTGCGCAGATTTCGCAGATTGCGCAGAAACAACAAAGAGCGGGGGCGTCTTTTCCAAAGAACGCTGCCGTTCTCTTCATTCTCATTCTGTCGACTCGACAGGCGGCGCGCGCTCAGACCCTAACGACGCCGTCCTGCTCGGCGGACAGGGCTCTGCACTGCACCGAGCTGGTCGCGCCGCCGGATCTGCCGGGAGTGCGCGGCACCCTCGAATTGGAGCCGGTTACCGGACCGTTCGGCGTAGCTATCACCTCGGACGGGTCGCCGAGATACAGAATCGTCGCACACGTGACTGGGTTGCCGGCGGCGGCGCGACTGGGTCGCTACACCACGTATGTCGCCTGGGCATACACCGTGACCATGGACAGCGCGATCAACCTCGGCGTGGTCGCGAACGGCCGAGTGCCGTTAGGCGAGGTCGCCCGGGAGCAATTCCGGGTGATCGTCACCGCCGAGGCGGATTCGCGCGTGCGTGAGCGCACGGGTCGCATCGTGTTGCGCGGGACGTCACCGGGCGCGCGGTTGCTCGCGCACCGCGATCTTATGCAAGCAGTCGCGCCGGGCGCGCCGGTGGTCGAGGGACATCAGCACGGCTCCGAGCGCTGGCGCATGCCGCCGATGACTCCTGGCAGCATGATGGCGATGCCGGGCCTGCGGCATCTCACGCCGTCGGTCGCGCCGTGGCTGCCACGGGGTGACACGTCGGTGCCGGTGGCGCAGCCGCGTCGCGTGATTGACGTCCGCGACGGCGACACCCTCCGCCTCGCCGCCGGACTCGTTAGGCGCACGATCGCGGGACGTTCGGTCGTGATGTACGGCTTCAACGGCCAGTACCCCGGCCCACTTGTTCGCGCGACGCGCGGCGCGACGCTCGTCGTGCGCTTCGAGAATCGGCTCGACCAGCCATCGTCCGTGCACTGGCACGGCGTCCGCCTCGACAATCGCTACGACGGCGTGCCCGAAGTCACTCAAGCAGCGGTGCCGCCTGGCGGCACATTCGCCTATCGTGTGCACTTCCGGGATGCGGGGATCTACTGGTATCACCCGCATGTCCGCGAGGACATCCAGCAGGACCTCGGCCTCTACGGCAACATCCTCGTCGCGCCCGAGCCAGGCGCCGGGCTGCCGCGCGTCGATGGCGAGGAGGTGCTCGCGCTCGACGACATCCTCCTCGACGATCAGGGGCTCCTGCCATACGGAGCAGACGAGCCGACGCATGCGCTCATGGGCCGTTGGGGGAATGTTTTCCTCGTCAACGGCGAGCCTCGTTATGCGCTCAGCGTGCGGCGGGGCGACGTCGTGCGGTTTTGCCTCACGAACGTTTCCAATGCGCGCGTCTACAACGTGGCCTTCGGCAGCGCTCGGATGAAGGTCGTCGCCTCCGACGGCGGCAAGTTCGAGCGGGAGAGCTGGGCGACGAGCGTCGTCATCGCGCCCGCCGAGCGCTACGTCGTCGACGTCCTGTTCGATCGAGCGGGTGAGGTCGCGCTGACGAATCGTGTGCAGGCGCTCGACCACATGTACGGCGTCTATATCCCCGAGGCGGATACGCTCGGGACAGTCCTGGTGAACGCCAGCCGCGGTACGGGTGAGGCGCGGTCCACCTTTGCGCGCCTCCGCGCCAATGCCGATGTCACCGCCGAGCTCGCGTCCTATCGACGGCAGGCGTCGCGGGCGCCGGATCACACGCTCGTGCTCGCGCTCGAGACGAGCGGTCTGCCGTCGCCAGTTGCAATGATGCTCAACTCCCTCAACGTCCCGATGGACTGGAACGACGGCATGGCCATGGCCAACTGGGTGACGACAGGGCGCGAGGTCCACTGGATTCTTCGCGATGCCGCGACCGGCCGCGAGAACATGAACATCCGTTGGCGGTTCAAGCGTGGCTCAGTCGTGAAGCTCCGAATCTTCAACGATCCGACGTCAGTCCACGCGATGGATCACCCGATTCATCTCCATGGCCAGCGGTTTCTCGTTCTCTCGCGAAATGGCATCGCGAACGAGAACCTCGTCTGGAAGGACACGGGCCTCGTGCCCGCGGGCGAGACAGTGGACTTCCTCGTCGACATGGCGAATCCCGGCACGTGGCTCCTGCACTGTCACGTCGCGGAGCACATGGGTACGGGAATGATGATGGCGTTCGTGGTCGAGTGAGTCGCGTGTAGCGCGCTGGACAAGCGAATCGAGGAAGTCGCGGCTCGCTGGCATCGACCTTCCAAGACGCACACGGGTATGCTGCAGCAGCCTCACGAGCCGTCCCCCGAGATGATGGCCGACATCAGTGCCCGCCTCGGTCGCGTTTGCCAGGATTATTCCGTTGAAGACTTCTCTGATCTCGTAAGGCAGATCGCCGTCGTCCAGGCGAAGTACGATGCGATGCGCGCCGAGTCGTTCTTCGCGGCCGCGCGCAGTCTCGCCGCGGAGCGGCTCGCGAAGCGTGATCCGCCGGAGGATCGCGTCGAGGGCCACCCTCGATGAGCGGGGTCGATTCAGGCCCGAGGCAGGAGTTCCGCGGCCGCGAGCGGGGCGAGAACGGCCCGCGGGTGCTCACGGACGAGGAAGGTCGCCTCTGGCGCGTCCGCGAGGTGCGCTTCGCCGATGCGCCGCCCTCTCTGATCTTCGAGTCAGAGACGGGATTTCGACGCGTGCGTGAGTATCCCGCGACGTGGCGATCGATGAGCGATTCCGAGCTCTTCGACCTGAGCTGGAGTACGTGAAGCCGCGGGGCCCGGCCCCGCGGCTTCACGACGGCCCTGGACGCGAAGCGTCTCCGTCCTTTCCTTCCTAGGCGGACGACCGCACACCCATTCCGTAGTCTCCCTCCAGCAGCCCCTCTTCGAGGTCCGTAATGACTCGCTATTCGCGCGCGCTCTGCATTCTCCTTTTCCTGACGTCGACGCCGCTCGCGGCGCAGAACGCGACCACCCAGCAGGGTGCGAGCCCGGCTGAACTCGCCGCCGCGCGACCAGGTCGCGATCCCGGTCAGGCGATCGACGAGGAGTACACTCGCAAGATCCGCGAGTATACCACCGAGCCGTTCTTCCTCTCCCCGCTCGTCGACTATCTCCCGGCGTCCAAGACGGTGCCCACGCCCAAGGCCGTGCTCGGTGACATCGCCGGCGCGCCGACGAAGCTGCCCGACTCGAAGGAGGTCTACGCGTACATGCGCCTCCTCGCGAAGGCGACGCCGCGCGTGAGGGTGTACTCAATCGGGCGCACCGAGGAGGGCCGCGAGATGGTTGCCGTCGCGGTCGCCAGCGAGGAGCTGATGGCGAAGCTCGACGCGAACAAGGCGCTGCTCGCGAAGCTCGCGGATCCGCGCACGATCGGGATGAACGACGAAGAGGCGCGTCGCATCGCGGCCGAAGCCGCACCGGTCTACTACATCACGGGCACGATCCACTCGACGGAGACCGGAGCGCCGACGGCGCTGATGGAGCTCGCCTATCGGTTGGCGGTCGATGAGAGTCCGTACATCAAGAACATCCGTAATCACCTCATCACGCTCATCACGCCGATCGTGGAAGTCGATGGACGCGACAGGATGGTTGATCTCGCCAACTGGCACATGAAGCATCCGGGCGAGACGTACCCGCCGCTGGTCTACTGGGGACACTACGTCGGCCACGACAACAATCGCGACGCGATGGGGATGACGCTCAAGCTCACGCAGAACGTGTTGAACACATTCGTGGACTGGAAAGCGCAAGTGCTGCACGATCTGCACGAGTCGGTGCCGTTCCTGTATGACAACACAATCGGCGACGGACCCTTCAATGCATGGCTGGACCCGCTGCTCACCAACGAGTGGCAGATGATCGGCTGGAACAACGTGCAGGAGATGACGCGCTTCGGGATGCCCGGCGTTTTCGCCCACGGCAACTTCGACACTTGGTCGCCAGGCTACTTGATGTTCATCGCCGCGACGCATAACGGAATCAGCCGACTGTACGAGACCTTCGGCAACAGCATGCCGGAGACGGTCGAACGCACGCTGAGCCCGAGCGAGACGGAGCGCACGTGGTACCGGCAGAATCCGCCGCTCGCGCATGTGAAGTGGTCGCTCCGCAACAACAACAACTACGAGCAGACGGGAATTCTCGTCTCGTTGAACTACTTCGCGAACAACCGGCGGCTCTTCCTCGAGAACTTCTACGAGAAGAGCAAGCGCTCGATTCTCAAGCCGAAGACGGAAGGACCGGTCGCCTACGTCCTCCCCGCGGACGATCCGCGGCCGGGCGCACAGGCTGATCTCCTGCGCGTGCTGCAGAAGCAGGCGGTGGAGATCTCTCGAGCAACGCAGCCCTTCTCGGTGACTGTGGCGGGACGCGCGTCGCGGGATGCGGGCCGCGGGCGTGGGGCGGGAGCTGACAGTGCTTCGCCCGCAGCCCGCAACCCGCTGCCCACGACCCGGGAGTTCCCAGCTGGGAGCTACATCATCCGCATGGACCAGCCGTACTCGCGCATCGCCGACGCGTTGCTCGACTACCAGTACTGGAGCCCGAACGACCCGCAGAAGAATCCCTACGACGACACTGGCTGGACATTTCCCGAGGGCTTCGCCGTCCGCGCGCTGCGCGCCACCGACGCAAGAGTGCTCGACGTCCCGATGGAGCGCGTCACCGGCGACATCAAGGCGCCGGGCGGCGTGAATGGGCAGGGGAGCGTCTTCCTCGTGAATCACAACGCCGACAACGCGCTCGCGACGCTGCGCTACAAGCTTGCGTCGGCGGATTTCCAGGCGGCCGAATCACCATTTGACGCCGACGGGCGGCACTACAGCCGCGGCTCGTTCGTCATCCGCAACGTCTCGCGGGGCGACCTCGACCGCGCCGCGCGCGAGCTCGGCGTCCAGGCGTACGCCGCCGCGGCGGCGCCTAACGTGACGCTGCACCCGCTGCGCGCGGCGCGCGTCGCACTGCTCCACACCTGGCAAAGCACGCAGACCGAGGGCTGGTGGCGGCAGGCGCTCGACTTCCTCCAGATCCCCTACGACTACATCTCCACCCAGGACGTCGCCAAGAACGCGACGCTCAATGCGAAGTACGACGTCATTGTGTTTCCGCCTGGTGGCGGAAACCCAATGACGATCATACAAGGACTTCCGCAGTGGCGGAATCCGCTGCCGTGGAAGAACACGCCGGAAACGCCGAACATCGGCACCTGGGCCCAGACGGAGGATCTCCGGCCCGGACTCGGCTGGCAGGGACTGGCGAACCTGGAGAGCTTCGTGAAGCGCGGCGGCGTGCTCGTCGGCGTCGAGAATACCGCGGACTTCGCGGTGCAGTTCGGGCTCGCGAACGGCGTGAGCGCCAATCAGGCGCGTCGCGGTGAGGTGGTCGGCACGCTGCTCCGGTCGCGGATCGTCGACGACGCGAGCCCGATCGTTTACGGCATCAAGGACAGTCTCGCGCTCTACAGCGCGGACGGTGAGAGCTTCTCGGTGAGCAACGTTCGCGGCGGCCGCGGCAGTGGGCGCTTCGGTGGCGGCGCGAATGAAGCGCGCCCAACGGGCCGCGGCACCGCGGACGATCCGGACGTGGTCCAGGGCCGCATCGCTGACGAGCGCTTCAACGCTCCTCGTCAGGCACCGGTGCAGCCCTGGCAGGCGGCACCGATAACCGACGACATGTTGCGCAACCCGGTGGGCGTGATCCCACCCGACCAGCGGCCGCGCGTCGCGGTGCGCTTCTCGGAGCAGCGCGATCTCCTCGTCTCCGGCCTCCTCGACGGCGGCAACGACATCGCCCAACGTCCCGCGGTGGTCGACGCGCCGCTGGAGAAGGGACACGTCGTCCTCTTCGCCAACAACCCGATCTATCGTGGCGAGACGATCGGGAGCTACTTCCTCGTGTTCAATACGATTCTGAACTTTGACAATTTGAATGCGGGGAGAAAGCTGGACGCACGCTAGGCGCGGGACGCGGGAGGGCTGAGCGCAGCGAAGGATCTACGGCGCTTCGCGCCGTAGATCCGGGTCTATATGGAGTCGCGCGCGCTGCTCGCGCGCGCTCCTGCTCCTCTCTCCAAGCCGGTAGATCCTTCGTCGCTTCGCGACTCAGGATGACAACACGCGCCACCACGAAACCCTCACAAACCCAACGTGTATCACGGGCGCCTTCATCGACCTGGTGCCCCATGATTCGACCTTCGATCCTCAGATCGGCACTCGCAGTCGCAGTTGGTCTCTCCGCGGGATGCAGTATCGCTCCTCGTATCGCCAAGCCGGCCGTGGGAGCCGGCGCGCCGCCCAGCGCAGCTTCGCCTATCGGAGCCGTTCGTCGGCAGCCGACCGACCTCATGCTCGTACGACGCGGCGAGCTGTCGGCGATCGTTAACGATCTCGCGCCACCACTCGAGCGCACGCACACCCTCACCGCCTCACTCGGTGGCTACATCGCCGCGGAATCGCGCGACGAAGGCTCGGTGAGCGTCTCGATGCGCGTCCCCGAGCCCAAGCTCGACGTGGCGCTCGACTCGCTCTCGCAGCTGGGCACCGTGACGTCACGCCACGTCTCGTCGCAGGATGTCACCGAGGAGGCGATCGACGTCGAGGCGCGCATCCAGAGCCTCACGGCCGAGCGTGACCAGCTCCGCCAGCTCCTCAGCAAGGCCGTCGCGATCAATGACGTCTTCACCGTCGAGCGCGAGCTGGCTCGCGTGCAGGGAGACATCGACAGCCTGCAGCGCCGGCTGGACCATCTCCGGAACACCTCGGCTCTGGCCGAGCTGAACGCGGAGTTCAAGAAGAAGCACGAGCTGGGTCCGGTGTCGGCGTTCTTCGCCGCCATCGGACACGGTCTCGGACGGCTGTTCGTCCGCTAGAGCGCGGCAACCGGGGCCCGGCAGGCTGTCGGGCACGGCATTGGCGAGGAGTCGGAGCGGCTCGTTGACATCGTACTCCGACTCCTTGCTCGTATGCATGCCACTCGCTCTCTGGCTCTGGTCTCACTCGTCGTCTCCACCGGCTGCGCCGCCGCCACCGCGGGCAGCGGCGGCCGGCCGCCGATCGAGACGGACCGCACCGTGTACGCCGTGGACGACACGGCGGGGCTCGGGCGCCTAACGATTCGCATGACGTACCGCAACACAACGGGCAAGGACGTCTATCTGCCGACCTGTCGTGGGCCGCAGCCGCCGCGGCTGCAGAAGGAAGTCAACGGCAGCTGGGTCATCGCCTTCGCTCCCAACGTGCTCGGCTGCGAGGGGGCGCCGATCACCGTTCGTGCCGGCGATTCGTACGACTACACCTTCCGCATCCTGGCGGGGATGCCCGGCACCAACTACGCGCCGCGCTTCGCCGTGTCGGAGATTCCCGGCACCTATCGCATTCTCTGGGAGATCTTCAGCGGGACGACAGGCGACCCGAGCCGGCCGTCAACGACGCGCGATCCGCTGCCGATAGACCAGCAGATCTCGAATACCTTCCGGCTCGTCCGCTAGCGTTTGCTAAACTCCCGCGACGGCTCAGTCGATGGGACCGGCGGAGATGTAGGCGACGATGAGCAGGCCGAGGAGGATTGAGCCGACGAGGGCGACGTAGCTTCCGCCGCCGAGCCCGAGGCTTGTTCCGACGCGCGGCTTGCCACCTGTGACGAGCAGATCGACGCGGCCGTTGACGTTGATGAGGTCTCCGCCCACGATGAACGCGCCCGCCGTGAGGCCGAATTCGTCGCGGGACGAAAAATTGGTGCGGCTCGGGACGTCCATCCGCAGTGCTCCAGCGGACAGGTCGAGCGCCAGACCGCTGCTCGTCCACCAGCGCCGCCGTGCTTCGATCGCCGCTCGATAGCCCTCCCCGAATGGACTGATCGACAATGTGCCGCCGAGGGCCGTGCGCGGGCCGGTGTTGAACATCGGTCCCACGGTCCAGACGAAGCGCGAGTCGAAGTCGCGCGCGGAGTAATCGTACACGTCGCCTCCGCCGAAATTCTGTCTCACCCTTGTCTGCGTAGACCACAGGACGGCGTCGACTCCGAACTCCGTGATCCAGAAGCTCGTGCACTCGGGTAACGGCCTGCCTCGCCAGCAGAGATGCGGCGGGATTCGCGTTGCCGTATCGCTCTGCGCGGAGCAGGGCGTGGCAACGAGCGCGACGATCACAACGCTGAAGGCTCGACGGCGAGGATTCATTTCACGTTTCACCGATGGCGTGAGAGAGCGAGTTCCCGAGCAGCACGACCGGGGCGACGACCGCCGTCAGCCAACCTCCAACCCCGAGCTCGACCGACATGCCGACACGTGGTCCGCCATGTCCGACAGTGACGTCGGCGCGGCCGGTTGCATGAACCAGATCGCCGGACACGAGATGAGCGCCTGCCGTCATCCCGTACTCCGTACGCCGATCGGTGGCGGACACGCTCGGCACATCGATGCGGAGCGCTCCGGCGGAAAGGTCCAACGCCGCATTGGCGGGGCCCCACCATCGGTGCCGGCCCTCGAGCGCGGCACGGAACCCATTGTGCACGGCGCTGAATGAGACGGTGGCGCCGAGTGCACGCGACGAGCTCGTGTTGAACATCGGCCCGACCGTGAACTGAAGGCGATTTGCGAAGTCGGGCTCACTGTAGTGGACGACGCCGCCCTGCTGCCCATAGTCAATAGAGAAATGACTCGCGCTACTGGTGCGGACGCGCACGACGCCGAACTCCGTAAGAAAGAAGCTCCGGCACACCGGCGGTCGATGACCCCGCCAACACTCGCGCGAGTCGGCGGTGTCGGCGCGGGCCGCATCGCTCTGCGCAGGGAGTCGAGTCGCGACGGCGACGAGGAAGACGAAGAGTGCCACGCTTCGAACGCTCATCCAGTCCTTGATCATGTTCGGCTGCCAGACAGAATAGCCGCGAGCCGTCCACTCACCGTGACCCGAGTGTGACCGGCGCGCGTTCGCTCGCTATGCTTCACCGCCATGACTGACAACGGGCTCGTACTCGACGACATCGCTCCCCATTCGGTCAAGCGCATCCACCTCGTTGGCGTTGCCGGGACGGGGATGGGCTCGTTCGCCGGGATGCTGAAAGCGGCCGGTTACGAGGTGACGGGAAGTGACGCGAACGTCTATCCGCCGATGAGCGACATGCTCCGCGCGTGGGGGATCGACGTGATGACCCCGTACGCCGCGGAGAATCTCGACCGCGCCCGGCCCGATCTCGTGATCATCGGCAACGTCATCCGCCGCGAGAACCCTGAGGCGACGGCGGTTCGGGAGCGACGCATCCAGCAGATGAGCTTTCCCGCCGCATTCGGGTCGCTGCTGCTCGCCGGAAAGCACAGTGTCGTCATCACGGGGACGCATGGCAAGACGACGACGTCGGCTCTGATGGCGCACGTGCTCGTCGCCGCGGGCACCGACCCGTCGTTCCTCGTCGGTGGAGTGACGCTCAACTACGACGGCAACTTTCGCTATGGCAATGGCGAGTACGTCGTGGTCGAAGGGGACGAGTACGACACCGCGTACTTCGACAAGGGGCCGAAGTTCCTGCACTACCGGGCGCGCACGGCCATCCTCACGAGCATCGAGTTCGACCATGCCGACATCTACCGCGACATGCCGCATTACGAGTCGGCGTACGTCCGGCTCGCGGAGTCGCTCCCGATGGATGGAACGCTCGTCGTCTGCGCGAGCTACCCGAACGCCGTCGCCATCGCGCGACGGGCGAATCGAGCGCGCGTGGTCACGTACACCGCCGATGAGCATGTCGCCGCCGACTTCGCGATGCGCGATCTGCGCTTCGACGCCGCGGGCGCGCACTTCCTCGTCCACGAGCCCGGCGCGGAAGTGCAGATGCTCCTCCCGATGTCCGGACGGCACAACGTCGAGAATGCGCTCGGCGTCTACGCGGTCGCGCGCTCACTCGGCCTAACGAGTACGCAGATCGCCGCCGGCTTCGCGTCGTTCGCGGGGGTGAAGCGCCGACAGGAGCCGCGCGGCGAGCCAAACGGCATTCTCGTCATCGACGACTTCGCGCATCACCCGACCGCGGTGCGCGAGACGATTCACGCCATTCGTCTGCGCTATCCCAACCGTCGGCTCTGGGCGGTCTTCGAGCCGCGCTCCAACACGAGTCGGCGCAACATCCACCAGAGGGAATACGCCGAGTCGTTCGACGGAGCGCAGCTGGTGTCGTTAAAGGTGCCGGAGCCGCACGACAAGGTGCCCGCGAACGAGCAGCTCGATGTGCCGGCGGTCGCCGAGTCGTTGCGCGAGCATGGCATCGATGGGGACTACTCCTCGGAGGTCGGTGAGCTCGTGCAGCGGGTCGCTACCGGCGCTCGTCGTGGCGATGTCGTGCTTGTCATGAGCAATGGGGCATTTGGTGGGTTCATTCCTTCGTTGCTTGGCGCGTTGGAATCTCGGCGGGATTGAGTATTAACCGCTTTGTCGTCCTGAGGAGCGGAGCGACGAAGGATCTACTGAACCTCGAGTAGATCCTTCGCTTCGCTCAGGATGACAAAAGCGGTTAATGAACCAATGAACTCAGGTAGCTGCTCCCCGCCATCCCTGAATGATCTCCACAATCTCCTCGGCCGGCTCCTCGCCCGTCTGCCATTCGACTGGCGAGCCGGCGTCGAGGAGGAGGCGGGCGACCTGGGCGTAGTCTCGGTGGTCGGGAGCATGTGAGCGGAGGCCATCGGCCGCCCAGACGAGCGGTTGACCGTGGAACTCCCTGTCTCGAACGGAGACCGAGGCGCCGTGGGCGAGGAGGAGGCGAACGGATTCTGGTCGGCCCTCATGCGCCGCGGCGTGCAGCGGCGTCTTGCCGATCTCGTCGTCGGGGTGATTGGGATCGAAGCCGCACGCGAGCATCGTCTCGAGCGCACGCGTGTCCCCGCGCTCCGCGGCTCGATAGAGGGCAGCGTAGTGCTCCGGTCCGATCTGACTCGCGAGCTCTGGATCGGCGGCGATCATCGTCTCCGCGGCTGGCCGATTGCCGCGGCTGCATGCAGCAACGAGGCGGTCGACGTTGGAGAGGTCCGTGGACGCGCCGTGCTCGGCGAGGTAGCGCGCCACACCGTCGTTGCCGGCGAGCTCCGCGACCGCGTACGGCGTTCGCCCGTCGCTCCGCCTCCGCTCGATCGCGGCGCCGCGCCTAACGAGAAGATCGCAGAGGTCCGCGTCCCAGCGGCGCGCGACGACGTGCAGCGGCGTCTCGCCATTCGCCGCGAAGACGGGATCAGGGTCCGCCCCATGCTCGAGCAGCCAACGAATGCCCGTTGCGGTCTCGGCCCAGTTCATGATCGCGTACAGCGTTGTCGCGCCGTCGGTGGCCCACGGCTGGTCCACATTCGCACCGTGCGCGTGCATCAGCTCGAGCGAATCGAGATCGCCGCCGCTGGCGGCGAGCGGGAACGTCACACCGTCGTTAGGGTCGGCGCCGCGCTCGAGGAGAAGCCGCGCCAGCGGCAAGTGCCGCGTCACGCAGACCGCGCCCCAGAGTATCGCGCGTCTCACGCCATGGTGCAGCCACGGATAGCGACCGTTCGGATCGGCGCCATGCGCGAGCAGATGGCGCGCGCAGGCGACGAGTCCCTCGCGGCGGGTCGCGGCGCCGAAGTCGAGACTCGTGTGGCAGAGATAGAGGATCGGCTCCCACTCGCGGGGGCCGCCGGCTTCAGTCGCGAGTGACGGGCGTTCCGCCACCCGTCGCTCGACCTCCTTTGCGTCACCGAGGAGAAGCGCGGTGTGGAAGCTCGCGCTGCCCATACGAGGGAAGAGTCGCAGCAGTCGCTCGGCGCGCGCGGGCTGTACTTCGGTCGCGGCCTCGATGAATTGGACGACCGCGGCGTCGAACTGGAGCGTCATCTCCTCGACGCGCTCGGCGAGTGCCGTCCACGATGGAAATCCATGGTCGCGCGCGACGACCGACTGTGCGTCGTGGAGCGCCACCGCGGCCGCGAGCTGGGCGTCGTCGCGGTGATGCGTGAACGCGGGAAGGGTGCGGAAGCGGGCGAGCGCCTCGCTTTGCCGAGCCTTCGCGGAGCGAAGCAGATCCTTCGCTTGCCGCTTGAGCTGCTCGAGATCCGGGCGCTCGGGTAACTGCGGGTGTGGCAGACAGCCTCCATGCTCTTGGCCGGCGGTCCGCAAGCTGGCCAGCACGGAGGTGACGCGCTGTCACCGCAATGCAATTGGAGTGGACTCAGTCCTTCGCGCGGACCCGCGGGCGCCTCCGATGCGCACGACACCAAGTTGCGTCATTCGGTCGCCGCGTCAAGCCCGGCGATCGAGCGCGACGCAAAAGCTGCTTACCGGCCCCCGAGGGGGGCTTCACATTGTAGCCCGCGTCCGTCGCCTCACGTCCTCCCTCGCCCGATGTCGCATCCCCGCGCTCGAACACAATCTTCGCCGCGCTACGCGCCGCAGGCCGCGCCGCAAGCGCAACCCCGCAGCGTGCTGCCGGCGCTGCTCGTGCTGTTCGTCGGCAGTGGGATCGCGGCGCTCGTCTACGAGGTCGTCTGGTTCCAGCTGCTGGAGCTCGTGATCGGTTCGTCGGCGATCTCGCTCGGTGTGCTCCTCGCGACCTACATGGGCGGGATGTGTGCCGGCAGCCTTCTCCTGCCGCGCCTAACGAGAGGGCGCACCATCCAGCCTCTTCGCCTGTACGCCGTTCTCGAAGCCGGAATCGGTGTCTGCGGCTTGCTCGTGCTCGCGGTGGTGCCGCTCGTGAGCGGCCTCTATTCGGCGATCGCCGGCTACGGCCCGTTCGCGATCGTCGTGCGTGCCGTCGTCTGCGCCATCTGTCTCCTGCCGCCGACGATCCTCATGGGCGCGACGCTTCCCGCCGCCTCGCGCTATGCCGAGTCGACGCCTAACGGGGTGGCGTGGATCGGATTCCTGTATGGCGGGAACACGGTCGGCGCGGTGTTCGGGAGCGTCCTCGCCGGGTTCTATCTCCTGCGCGTTCACGATCTCACGGTGGCCACGCTCGCCGCGGTCGCCATGAACATCGTCGTCGCCGGGGCCGCTATGATACTCGCGCGGCGCGCGTACGCGGCGGCTCCGGCAGCGATCGCGGAGGCCAACCTCCCGCGCCTTCGTTCGTCATGGCCGGTGTACATCGCGATCGCGCTCTCCGGCGCCTCCGCGTTAGGCGCGGAGGTGGTGTGGACGCGTCTCCTCTCGCTCCTGCTCGGCGCCACGACGTACACCTTCTCGTTGATTCTCGGCGTCTTTCTGACGGGACTCGGCATTGGCAGCGCTGCCGGCGCGGCAATTGGACGGAGTGTTGCGCGGCCGCGGCTCGCGCTCGCCTGGTGCCAGCTGCTGCTCGTGGTCGCCATCGCGTTCGCGGCGCTGATGATCGCGAGCGCGCTGCCGTACTGGCCAATTAACCCGTCGCTCGCGCCGAGCCCGTGGTTCACCTTCCAGCTCGACCTGACGCGATGCGCGTGGACGGTGCTCCCCGCGGCATGTCTGTGGGGCGCGAGCTTTCCCCTGGCGCTGGCGTCGAGCGCCGAGCGTGGGGACGATCCAGCGCGGTTGGTGAGCCGGGTGTATGCGGCCAACACCATCGGGGGAATTGCAGGCGCGCTCGCGTTCAGCCTCGTGCTCGTGCCGCTGGTCGGCACGCAGCAGGCGCAGCGCTGTTTGATTGCGCTCGCCGCGATCGCCGCCGGGGTGATGTTTGCCCACGCGCTGCAACGCATGACGCATCGTGTCGTGACGCTCGGCGCGGCCGCCCTGCTCATGCTGGGCGCGATG
>JAJKIR010000171.1 GCA_021154325.1 Gemmatimonas sp. | reverse complement strand
GTCGCCGTTCCTGCAGTCGCCGTTCCTGCAGTCGCCGTTCCTGCAGTCGCCGTTCCTGCAGTCGCCGTTCCTGCAGTCGCCGTTCCTGCAGTCGCCGTTCCGGAGTGTCCGCACTTCAATCCACGAATGCCCACAGCAGATCCCTGCTCTTTTTGTCGAGCTCCGTAACCATCAGGCGATAGAGATCTCCCGCCACATCGCGGATGAGGATGCCGCCGCCGGGCAAGGAGCGCGGCCAGTCGTCGAGATGGGTCTGGAAACAGCGCGGGCCGTGGCGCGTCTCGACCTCCCACTGCCGGATCTCGACCTCTTCCTCGATCGACACCACCCGGCTCACCTCGAGGACGAACCCGGCCTCCGCCAGCGCGCGCTCGAGCGCCTCGCGCGACGCCGAGCCTAACGACGCCGGGTCTTCGACGAGCAGGATCTCCTTTTCCTCCGCGTCGCGCAGGGAGAGGTGTCGGTGCGGCTCGGACCACGGAAAGCATTGCCGCACCCGCACCGCCACCGGACCGTTCGCCGTGTGCGCGATGAGTCGGCCGTCGGGCGCGCTCCGCAACCTTATCGCCTCGCTGTCCTCTTCGCGTTCGATCTCCAATGCAGTCATGTCATCTCTCCGCTTGTTCGGCCACTTGCAACCAGTTTTGTATTCACATCAAGAAGGTCACTGTAATTGCAACTGCATCTCGTACAGCTTTCGATAGATCCCGTTAGGCTTGCCGAGCAGCTCGCGGTGCGTGCCCGCCTCGGCAAGTCGGCCCTTCTCGATCACGAACAGCCGCGACGCGCGGCGGAGCGTCGACAGCCGGTGCGCGATGGCGAACACCGTGCGGCCCTGAATGAGCCGCTCGAGCGCTTCCTGGATCTGCCGCTCCGTCTCCGTGTCGACGCTGCTCGTCGCCTCGTCGAGGATCAGGATGCGCGGATCGTGCAGAATGGCGCGCGCGATCGAGATCCGCTGCCGCTCGCCGCCCGAGAGCGTGTGACCACGCTCGCCGACGACTGTGTCGTAGCCCTGCCCCAGCTTGCAGATGAAATCGTGCGCGTTCGCCGCCTTCGCCGCCTGCACCACGGCGCCTAACGATGCAGCAGGCGCGCCGTACCGGATGTTCTCCAGCACCGTACCATGGAAGAGGTACGGATCCTGGAGCACGATGCCGATCTGTTCGCGGTAGTGGCCCGTGTCGAGCGAGCGCACGTCGACACCGTCGATGCGCACCGCGCCGCCCGTCGCGTCATAGAACCGCGCGACGAGGCTGACGACGGTCGACTTGCCTCCTCCCGATGGACCCACGAGACCGATCAGCTCACCCGGCTGCACCGCGAAGCTCACGCCGCGCAGGATCTGCCGCACGCCGTCATACGCGAAGGTCACGTTGTCGAACTCGACACTGCCCTTCACCGGCGATAGGCGCACCGGATCCGCCACATCCCGCACCTCCGACTCACTGTCCAGCACCTCGAAGACGCGATGCGCCGACGACGTCGCCCGGTTCACCGTGCGCACCATCTGACCGATCACCTCGATCGGCGCGACGAACATCGTCGTGTACAGCAGGAACGACACGAAGACGCCTGGCGAGAGCGAGTGCCCGTTGCCTAACAAGCGCGGCACCGCGAACACCCACACGAGCACCGTGGTCGTGTGCACGGCGAACATCAGCAGCGGCCAGAAGGTCGTCCACAATCGGTGGATCTGATTGAACTCGTCCGTGACTGCGTCGTTGCGGTCGACGAAGCGCCCGATCTCCCTCGTCTCCTGATTGAACGCCTTCACGACACGAATACCGGGAATGGTGTCCCCGAGCACGTCGGTAAGTCGCGACCATTTTCGCCACGCCCGAATGAACCGCGCGTTGAGCGTCTCGCCGTGCCAGTAGATCAGCCAGCAGAAGACCGGCACGGGCAGCGTCATCACGAGGCCGAGCCGCCAGTCGAGCGAGAGCAGCACGACGCCAAGGCCGAGCAGCATCACGACCGACAGCGACACGTCGACGACGCCGAAGGCGATGAACTCCCAGAGTCGGTCCGTGTCCGCGGTCACGCGCGTGATCAAGCTCCCCGTCTTCTTCCGCGAGAAGAAGGACAGGCTCAACCGCTGAATGTGCGAGTACAGCTCGGACCGGAGGTCGCGCGCGACCCATTCGCCGAGGACCGACATCAGCCGCAGCCGCATATGCGCCGCCGCCTGCCTCACGACATAGAGCGCGCCCATTGCCCCAACCGCGAGCCACGCGAGTCGCGCCGCTTCGGCAAGCGGGAGCGTCCCCGCCTGCGCGGGCCTAACGACGCGATCGAGCAAAAATCCGGCGAGATAGGGCGGCACGAGGCTCGCGAGCGTGACGATCGCCGCCGCGCCCAGACCGATCGCCACCTGGCGCCGGTAAGGCGCGAGGTAGCCGAGGAGCCGAAGGATTACCGCCGACTCACGCCCCGCGACGAGCGCCTGCGCGTCGCGCACGGGTCGCGCGACCGCATCGGCATAGACGCGGTCGGCCTCCTCGGCCGCCGGCGTTACGTCGCGGCCCGCGATCGCCTCCTCGAGCACGAAGCGAAGGTTCTCGAACGCACCGCGCTGGCGCTGCGTGTAGCGAACGAGCGCGAGTGGCTCCTCGTCAGGCGTGCCGATGAGGAGGAGCGTGTTCGCGCTGAGCCCCGGTGTCAGTTGCACCGCCCGAATGCGCGCGCGATCGATCGTCTCGATCGACCAGCCGCCGGCTGGCGCGGGGCGCGCCACCGCGACGTGCCGCGCGCCTAACGCCATCCAGGATTCGCCGAGCGAGAGCCCCGCATCGAGGTCGGCCAGGGCGTAGAGCAGAATCGGCTCGGCGTCCCACCCAAGCTCGATCCGCGCGCGCAGATCGTCCGGGAGCCGCCCGGGCTGACGTATATAGCGACTTATGATCTCGTGATTCATTGTCGTGATCCGCTGAGGTGGCGGGTGGGTAGCAAAAAGGCCTTTCAGGTCTGGCGAAGCACCCGAAAGGCCGGATCACGACAGCGAATCCCGCGTTTCTAGGGTGCTCGACCTCGGGCGGCGTACCCGCCGAAGATCCGCGCGCCAGGGCGTACGTCGCCCTGCAGCATCCACGCGGTCGGCGTGGTGCGGCGGATCGTAGAGGTGAGCATGCAGAAACGTATCATGGCCGGATTCAGGCTCTCAGATGGAGGTGGTGCGAATTGGGACTATAAGCTTTCGAGGGCGTTCCTGGCAAGGCCCAAGCACCAGCCAAGCGCCAACCAATCTTGCGGATATGCGCGCCAATCTCCAAGTTCGGCGCCGTCTCCTTTCTAAATTCCCTCAACCCGGTTACTGCCGCATGACGGGTCGTCCCGCGGAGTCCTCCGGTATTTCGTGCAGCCGCTGTGGCGAGCTGCTACGACCGGGCGATCGTTTTTGCGCGTTTTGTGGAACGGCGGCGCCGCTCGCCGGCTGCGAGCGATGCGGTGCCCCACTCGGTGCCGCCGATCGCTTTTGTCCCCGCTGCGGTACCGGTACGCGCTTCGGTCCGGAGAGTGACGTCGCGGGCGGCTCCACGCCGACCGGCGAAGAGGTGAATCCGTGGATCCGCGTGGCGGCCAAGCTACGCGCCGCCACCGGCGGTGAGTTCGAGATCCTGCGCGAGCTCGGTCGCGGTGGGATGGCCGCGGTCTACCTCGCCCACGAGGTCGCGCTCAATCGCAAGGTCGCGATCAAGGTGATGTCGCCGGCGCTCCTCACCGGCGAAGGGATGGTGCGCCGCTTCCGCCAGGAGGCCGTGACGGTGGCCAACATGAGCCATCCGCACATCATCACCATTCACGCCGTTCGCCAGATCGAGGACCTCCATTTCTTCGTGATGAAGTTCGTGGAGGGGCGGTCGCTGGAGCACATCGTGCGCTCGGCCGGCGCGCTGCCGATTCGGACCGTGCGCGGCTTGCTCTGGATGGTGGGCAACGCGCTCGCGTACGGACATCGCCGCGGCGTCGTCCACCGCGACGTCAAGCCGGCGAACATTCTCATCGACGAGGATGGCAATGCCGTCGTGACGGACTTCGGTATCGCCAAGTTGGTGGTGCGCGAGAATGGCGTGCCGCGCGCGTCGCGCGGCAGTGAGACGCAGACCGGAGTGATCGTCGGCACGCCGACCTACATGAGCCCCGAGCAGTGTCTCGCCCGGCCCGTGTCGGCAGCCTCCGACCAGTATTCGCTCGGCCTCGTCGCGTACGAGCTGCTCACGGGGCGCCCTCCGTTCAGCGGCTCGCCATTTGTCGTCATGCACGCGCACACGGAGAAGCCCGCGCCCTCGGTTCGCGATCTCCGTCCCGATTGTGACCCCGAGCTCGACGCGGCCGTTCAACGCATGCTCGCGAAAGATCCGGTGCAGCGTTGGCCCACCGTTCAGCATGCGCTCGCCGCGTTAGGCGCGGCACCGCTCGGCGACGGCGATCCGGCACGTACCGCGCTCGCCGAGCTCTCGATGCCCGCGCCCTTCCGCCGCTCGGACGAAGTCCTGCGGCCCGTCGCGGCAACGCCGGTGCCCGCGCAGACGAGTGGCGCACCCGCGCCGACACCGACGGTGAAGCCGTACGTCGCGGCCATCGAGATCTTCGCGCCGCCTAACGTTGTGGAGGTCGGCGACTCGTTCACGCTCGCCGGTTCGCCGCGCAATCCGTCTGGCGACACGGTTCCCGGCGTCCGCCTTCGCTGGACGTCGAGCAACGAGCAGATCGCGACCGTCGACGAAGCGCGCGGCGTCGTGCAGGCGCTGGCCGCGGGGGAAGTGGAGATCACCGCGACGGCGGCCGGCATTCACAACTCCGTGCGAATGAATGTGGTGCCGAAGCGCGTCGCGATGATCAGCGTGTCGCTGCCGCCCGGAGTGCTCCACGCCGGCGACCGCGTGCAGCTCGTCGCCACGCCCGCCGACAAGCGCCAGGATCCGGTGTCGACGGCGGTCCACTGGGCGAGTGCCGACGAGTCGATCGCGATCGTCTCGCAGGAAGGCGTCGTTTCCGCCAAGTCTCCGGGCGAGGTGCTCGTCTGGGCGGAGTCGCAGGGCGTGCGCGCGATGACGCGCATCGAGGTCTCGCCGGCCGCCGTGGCGACGCTGGAGCCAAGGGTGCCGGACGTTGTCGAGGTGGGCGAATCCGCGGAGCTCGGCGTCTCGGTCTTCGACGCCGCCGGCGACGAGCTCGAGCACCGGCCGGCCCGCTGGGCCTCGAGCGATCCATCGCTTGCCGAAATCATCGGCGATCGCCTGGTGAAAGGCCGCGGGGCCGGGATCGCTCGGCTCACCTGCACGTGCGAGGGTCGCGTGGCGTCGCGGGACGTGGCGGTCGTGCTTCCCGTTGTTTCGAAGATACTCATCGACCCACCGCCGGCGCACGTGAATCTCGGATTGCCGCTGGCCCTGCGCGCCGAGGTCGTGAGCGCGCGCGGCGTTCGCATCGAGCGTCCGCTGCACTGGAAGGCGGAGCCGCCGCAGGTCGTGTCGGTGGACGCGAAGGGTGTCGTACTGCCCCTGCGTGAAGGCCGCGCGACCATTACTGCCTCGTCGGATGGTATCGAGGCGTCGGTTCGATTCGAGGTCAATCCGCCGCCCGAGATCGCGATGCCTTTTGGCGACGTGTCGTCGACCCAGGTCTTCGAGCTCGAGGAAGCGCGTCGTCTTCTCGCGCAGAGCGATCCACGGCAATCCATCGTTTCGTTGTCTCCGTCCGCGCCCCCGCCACCACCCGCCGATTTCCGGCAGACGCCCGCCGAGATCGAGGAGGCCGAGGAGGTGCCGTCTTCGCTCGAGGAGCCGGCGCTCGCGTCGGTCGACGAGGAGGCGCTCGTCGAGGCGGCTGCACCGGTCGAAGAGGTCGAGGCCTGGCAGACGTTGAAGCCATCGTCTGTCTACACAGCGAGCGAGCGCGGCTCGTACGTCCAACGTGTTGGCCGCGGTCGGGTTGCCGGCGCTGGTGCGGCCGTTCTCGTTCTCGTTGTCGCGATTATCACCTGGCGAGTGGCCGCCTACAAGGGCGGCGACAACGCGCAGGTCGTCGCGTCCAGCGGTGCGCTCGCGGACAGTGCGGCGCGCGTGCAGTCGCCGCCACCTCCAGCCCCGCCCGACACTCAGCCCGTCGCCGCCGCCGAAACGACCGCCGTCGCCGCAGTCGATTCGACCGCCGCTGCGTCACCGGCGAAGCTCACGATTGCCACGCTCAAGCCGATTCGCGTCGGCGACAGCGCCTCGCTCCGCGCGCGACTCGGGAGCGACCCGAAGACAAAGTTGGGCACGATCACCTGGACCTCGAGCGCGCCGCTCGTCGCGCGCGTGAATGCACGTACGGGCCGGGTCATCGCCCTCAAGGAAGGCTCGGCAACGATTACGGGAACCGTGAACGGCGCGACGGGGTCGGTCAACGTGAAGGTGATTCCTGGCGCGGACGTGGTCCTCGCTGGAAAGGTCGCCGTCGCGAAGATCATCATGAGCGACGTGCCGGGGACGCTGCACGCCGGCGATACGGTTCGGGTCACTGCTGCGCCCCTGGGCGCCAAGGATGAGAACTTGCTCGACCGCAAGGTCACCTGGCAGTCGACGCGACCTGAGGTCGCCTCGGTGGACGCGTACGGCCTCGTGACGGCGCATGCGGCGGGCACGACAGAGATCGTCGCGACGAGCGAGGAGAAGTCAGCGCGCGTTCCGGTGACGGTCGCGACGCGCGAGGTGAGGTTCAGCGACGCGACGAGCGCGCTCCGTGTCGGTGGCGACCGCTTCGTCAACGCCGTCAAAGACCACGACGGCCGCGAGCTCGCGGCGGCCTTCTTCGTGGAATCGCCCGACGATCAGAAGAATCTCGACTGGCTGCTCGGGAAGCTCCGCGCCTCCGACGCGAATTTCCGCGTGGCGCGGACGCTGCCCGGCCGCCCGAACATCCAGACGACTGACGCGACGGCGGACGTGGTGTTCACCTTTGCCTGGACCGCCAACGGGCGCAACTACGACAAGAAGGCGAAGTTCCGCCTCAGCGCGCGCAAAGTCGGCGACTCCTGGGCAATCGCGACTTTGCGCGCGCTGGACAAGCTCGAGTGACTCTCCGCTATTCGTAGCGCAACGCCTGCATCGGATCCACGCGCGACGCGCGGAGCGCGGGAATGAAGCCGGCGCCTAACGCGACGAGCGTCAGCAGCACGACCGACGTGGCGATGACGAACGGATCCCAGCCCTTCAGCTCGTAGAGCAGCGACTGCGCGCCTCGGCCGAGGCCGATCGCCGCGACGATACCGATCGCCCCGCCGATGAGCGTCATCGTCCCGACCTGTCGCAGCACCATCGTGCGCACCGCGCTGGCAGACGCGCCTAACGCCATGCGCACGCCGATCTCGCGCGTTCGCTGCGCGACCGAGTACGCCAGCACGCCATAGAGGCCGACAGCCGCGAGCAGCGTTGCGAGGACGGCGAACGACGCCGCGAGGATGCTGATCATCCGATCGATCGCGACGTTGTCGCTCGCCTGCTGAGGCAAGGTCTTCAGTTCCTCCACCGGGAGATTCGGGTCGATGCGCGCCATCAGGCCACGTATCGACCGCAGCACCTGGTCGGACGGCAACGCGCTCCGAACGTAGAAGTTGTTCTGGCCACCCGGCGACTGGCGATACGGTCGCACGAACACCGGCGGTACCTCGCCCTTCACCTCCGAATACTTCGAGTTCTTCGAAAGGCCCACGATGGTGATGTTGAGCGAATCGTTCCCGACCGACATGTGCTTGCCGACGGCATTGTTTCCCAGGCGGAATTTCTTCGCGAAGGCTTCATTCACGATCGCCACCTGAAGCCCGCCCGCGTTGTCGGCCATGGTGAAATCCCGGCCGGCGAGCAGCGGCACGCCGAGTACGTGGAAGTAGTTCGGTCCAACCGCATTGTAGCGCGAGCCGATGTCCGTGTCGGGATCCTTCTGGAATCCCTCGACGGTAACTCCCTGCCCCCAGTTGCTGTTGGCGAGGAGCGGCACCATCGCTGACGTCACGCCGCGTACGCCCGGCAGCGCCAGAAGGTCCGCCTCCACGCGCTCGTAGAGAGCTGCCGTTCGCGCCGAGTCGTAAGCGCTTCTCCCGGGCGAGATGCCGAAGGTGCTGATGTTCTCGATGTCGATCCCGAGATCGACACGGCTGATGTTGCGCAAGCTCTCGATGAACAATCCAGCCGCGATGAGCAGTGCCATCGAGAGCGCGATCTGCGCCGTGACGAGACTGGTGCGGAAGCGCGCCGCGCTGCGATTGCCCGCCAGCTTGCCGGAGTTGTTCCGCAGCTCCGTCACGAGATCGGGCCGCGTGCTCTGCATCGCGGGTACGATGCCGAAGAGAAGACCTGTCGCGATCGAGATCGCGGCCGTGAACCAGATCACCGGCTGACTCAGCTCGAAAGCGAGTCCGACGACGGCGCGCGGCGGCAGCAGCGCTGCGATGCCGTTGAGCGTCCAGTGCGCGACGAGAACGCTCGCCGTGCCGCCGAGCACCGCCAGGAGCACCGACTCCGTGAGCACCTGCCCGATCAGCTGCCGGCGTGTCGCGCCGAGTGAGAGGCGAACGGCCATCTCCATCATCCGGTTCGCCGCGCGCGCCAGAAGCAGGTTGGCGATGTTCGCGCACGCGATGAGCAGTACGATTCCGGTGATGACGAAGAGCATCAGGAGCGGCGTGCGCGAGTTCTTGATCAAGCTGCTCTGCCCCTTCCGACCATCCGCGAGTAGGATCTTCTTCGCCTTGAACTGCGCCAGGGTCTTTGCGCTCATCCCGGTCTGCAGCGGCGCCTCGACGTCGTTGATGAGATGACTGTAAACCGTGTTGATCGACGCGTTGGCCTGGTCGATCGTGGCGCCTGGCTTGAGGCGGCCGAACAGATAGACCCAGTAGCTACGGCGATTCTCGAACCCGGTCCATCCCTGGTTCATGACGCCGCGCATCGAC
>JAJKIR010000170.1 GCA_021154325.1 Gemmatimonas sp. | reverse complement strand
GCGAGAGGAGCGGGAGCGAACGCGAAGCGTGAGCGTCCCCAGGCGAGAGGAGCGGGAGCGAACGCGAAGCGTGAGCGACTCCTAACAGAAACGAGGCATATCGAGCAGTGATCTGCTGAGCAGATCACTGTTCGATATGCCGGCCTTGCCAGGAACGCTGCGGCTTGGGGAAGTCGGAGCGGTAGTGTCCGCCGCGCGATTCCTTCCGCTTCATCGCGGCCTCGACGATGAGCCGCGCAGTCTCGACGAGGTTTTCCTCCTCGGTCGCGCCCGAGGGGAGACGCTGCTCGATGTCGGTGAGCATCGCGCGGGCAGTGCGAAGTCCCTTCGCTGTGCGCGCGATCCCGGCATACTGCCACATCAATGCGCGAACCGCGTCCGCGCTCACCTGCGCGGCGCCGCGGTCGGTGAACACTGGCACCTCCCAGTGCCCGACTTGCGGCTCGGCACGAAGCGGCTGGACCGTCGTAACATCACGCGCGACTCGCTCGGCGAAAACGAGGCCCTCCAGCAGCGAATTCGACGCGAGCCGGTTCGCGCCGTGCACGCCGGTGCGCGCGACTTCCCCAACTCCGTATAGCCGTTTCAGCGTCGACCGACCGCAGAGATCGGTGACGATGCCGCCCATCATGTAGTGCGCGGCGGGCGTGACCGGTATGAGATCGCGTCGTGGATCGATCCCTCGTGCCTGGCAGATCGCGAAGATGCCGGGAAATCTCTTGGTGAATCCGCCTCCGAGCTTGCGCGCGTCGAGGTGCACCCTGCCGTGTCGCTGCTCGCGAAAGATCGCGCGCGCGACGACGTCACGCGGCGCCAGCTCCGCGAGGCGGTGGCGCTTGACCATGAAGCGCTCGCCGGCCGCGTTGAGCAGAACCGCGCCTTCGCCGCGCACGGCTTCCGAGATCAACTGCAGCGGATTCTCGGGGGTGTCGAGAGCGGTCGGATGAAACTGAACGAACTCCATGTCGGCGAGCCGCGCGCCCGCGCGATGAGCAATTGCGAAACCATCGCCGGTGGCAACGACAGGATTGGTCGTGTAGCGGTACACCTGGCCGCAGCCGCCGGTGGCGAGCACCGTAACGTCGGCGATGATCTCCACGGCGCGCCCGGCGATGCTGGCGCGCACTCCCACACACTGCGCGCGCTCGACCATGAGATCGAGTACGCGTGCCTTCTCGATGACGCCGACCCGATCGCTCGCATGCACGCGCTCGATGAGCGTGCGCGCGACCTCGGCGCCGGTCTGATCGCCGTGTGCGTGAACGATCCGGTTCTTTGAGTGCGCCGCTTCCCGTCCGAGCTTGAGTCGCCCGGCGGGATCCAGATCGAACCGCGCGCCCGCGGTCTGCAGCTCCCTTACGCGCGCAGGTCCTTCCTCGACCAGAACTTCGACCGCGGCGGCATCGCACAGGGCCGCGCCGGCCGCGAGCGTATCGCGACGGTGGAGCTCCGGTGAATCGCCGGCGCCGAGCGCGGCGGCGATGCCGCCCTGTGCGTAAGCGGTGGCGCTGTCGAAGAGCGATCGCTTGGTGAGGAGTAGAACGTCTGCCTGCTCCGAGGCACGCCACGCTGTATGCAACCCGGCGACGCCGCTTCCGACGACGAGCACTCGCGTCCGCAGTCGATCGGTCATGGGGGAAAAAGATAGCGGCTGGTGGTCGGTGAACCGTGAACGGTGATCCGTCACGGCCCACCGTTCACCGTGCACCGTCCACCAGTACTGCCCTTCCCCCGGTAGAGAATCGCAACGAGCTTTGCTCCCATGCGGAAACTGCTGGTGCTGCTCGCGGTGTTGCTGCTCGTTCACGGCGCGTTTCTCTTCGTTCGCCCGAGTGGCGCAAGCGCGGCGCGAACGCAGGCGGACGTGAACGTCGGGATCGTCTTCGACGTGGGCGGGCGCGGGGACAAATCGTTCAACGATGGCGCGTACGTTGGCGGCACGCGCGCCGAGCGCGAGCTCGGTGCGCACGTGCGCTTCATCGAGCCCGGCGATGGCTCCGATCGGGAATCGGGTCTCCGCCTGCTCGCCGCGGAAGGTATGGATCTCGTCATCGGTGTCGGGTTCATCTTCACCGACGACATCACCCAGCTGGCGAAGGACTACCCGAACACAAAGTTCGCGGGCATCGACTTCGCCGTCAGCAGCGATCGCTACGGCAATCCCATCCTGCCGCCGCCTAACGTGGCGGCGTTGAAGTTCCGTGAGGAGCAGGGGTCGTTTCTCGTCGGCGCGCTCGCGGCGCTCGAGAGCAGGACGAAAAAGGTTGGATTCATTGGCGGCATGGACTCGCCGCTCATCCAGAAGTTCGAGGTCGGCTATCGCGCCGGAGTGAAGCAGGTCTGTCCGCGTTGTACCGTCCTCGTTGGGTACGCCGGCGTCACGCCGGAAGCGTTTCGGAATCCGGGCAAGGGTAAAGAGTTGGCGCTCAGTCAGTATGGTCAGGGCGCCGACATCATCTACCATGCGTCGGGGTCCACCGGGCTCGGCGTCTTCGAGGCGGCGCGGCAGACGGGGCACCTCGCGATCGGGGTCGACGCCGATCAGTACGCCGAAGCACCGGGTCACGTGCTGACGTCGATGGTGAAGGGCGTGGACGAAGCCGTGTACGATGTCATCAAGCTCGTGAAGGAGCACCGCTTCAAGGGTGGCATCTACCAGCTCGGGCTGGCGGAGCATGGCGTCGGCTACGTCTACGACGCGAATAACAGGGCGCTGATTCCGGACAGTGTTCGCGCCCGCGTCGAGACGCTCGGTGCGGACATCGTCGCCGGACGCATCAACGTCCCGTCGACGAGATGATGCCGCACGCCAGCACGTCGGCCATTCGGCTCACCGACATCCACAAATCATTCGGCGCCGTGCTGGCGAATCGCGGCGCGTCGCTCGAGGTGGCGCGCGGTGAGATTCACGCGCTCGTCGGCGAGAATGGCGCCGGCAAGTCGACGCTGATGCGGGTGCTGAGCGGGATGTACGCCCCCGACAGCGGACGAATGGAAGTGGCGGACGCGGGCGGCGTGTTGCGTGACGTTACCGGCTGGAGCACGGCGGCGGCGATCGAGTCCGGCGTGGGAATGGTGCATCAACATTTCATGCTCGTGCCGACGCTGACGGTGGCGGAGAATCTCATGCTCGGCGCGGAGCTGACGAGCGAGGGCCCGCTGCGCGTGCTCGATCGCGCGCGCGCGGCTGAGCAGGTCGAGGCATTGAGCACGCGCACGGGATTGCGGGTGAATCCAGCGCGGCGCGTGGCGGAACTCTCAGTCGGCGAGGCGCAGCGAGTGGAGATCCTCAAGGCGCTCTACCGCGGCGCGCGCACGCTGATCCTCGACGAGCCGACGGCCGTGCTCTCACCCCCCGAGGTCGACGAGCTCTGGGAAGTGCTTCGGCAGATGCGGTCGCGCGGCGAAACGATTGTGCTCATCACGCACAAGCTCGACGAGGTGATGAGTATTTCCGACACCGTGACCGTAATGCGGCATGGCCGAACGATCTCGCGGCTGCGCACGGGCGAAACGACGCCACAGCAGATCGCGCGCGAGATGGTGGGCCGCGACGTTCAGCTCGCGAGTGAGATGCGCCGCGACGCCGTGCTCGCCGAGGAGGCCTGGGTCGCGGCGCCGGCGAGCGACGCGCCCGCGGCGGCCGGGTCGTTAGGCAGCACCACCTTTCCGCTGCCGGCGCTCGAGATCAAAGGCCTCGTCGTGGCCAGCGCGGGCCGGTCGGACGCCGTTCGCGACGTCAGCTTCAGCATCTCGCCAGGCGAGATCCTCGGCATCGCCGGTGTGGAAGGGAACGGCCAGACCGAGCTGGTCGAGGCGATCGCGGGCCTTCGTCGCGTGCGATCCGGCTCGATCCTTCTCGATCACCTCGACATCACGGGGGCCAGCGTGCGCGCCCGCGGCGACGCGGGACTGTCGCACATCCCGGAGGACCGTCATTCGCGCGGTCTCGTGCTGGACTATTCGATCGCGGACAACCTCATCCTCGGCCAGCAGCACCATTTCGCGCGCGGAGGATTCGTCAACACCCTCGACATCGACCGCATCGCGAGCAACGCGCGGCGCCAGATCGCGGCGTTCGACATTCGTCCCCCCAACGCAACGGTGCCGGCGCGCTCCCTCTCGGGCGGCAACCAGCAGAAGATCGTCATCGCCCGCGAAATGGGCCGCGATTTCCGCGTGCTCCTCGCGGCGCAGCCGACACGCGGCGTCGACGTGGGCGCCATCGAGTTCATTCACGGTCAGCTCCGCGCCGCGCGCGCATCGGGCAAGGCGATTCTCCTCGTCTCGGCGGATCTCTCCGAGGTGCTCGCGCTCTCGGATCGGATCGCGGTGATGTACGGCGGCCGCTTCGTCGTCGTTCTCCCGCGCGCGGGCGCGGGCGAAGAGGTGCTCGGGCCGTACATGACCGGCGCGGAGCACGCGGCGTGACAATGGCCTCGCCGGAGATCTCTCCCGCCGCCGGCGGCGCGCCACCGTCCGGGGGAACGTCCCGTATCGCGGCGCGCGCACGGCTCGAGGAAGCCTTGCTTCCATCGCTGGTGGCGCTGCTCGTGGCCGCCATCGTGGGCGATGCACTGATCGTGAGCTTCGGGCAAGCGCCCGCCGCGGTATTTCGTCTCCTGCTCGACGGTACGTGGGGGAACAGCTACGGATTCGGGCAGGTTTTGTACAAGGCGACGACGCTCACCTTCACGGGCCTCGCCATCGCATTCGCCCTGCGCGCGGGCTTGTTCAACATCGGCGCCGAGAGCCAGTTGGCCGCTGGTGGCTTCACCGCCGCGGTGGTTGGTCTGTCGCTGCCACCCGGACTGCCATGGATCGTGATGCTGCCGGTGTATGTCGCCGCAGCGGCGTTAGGCGGAGGAATCGTTGGCGGCGTCGCTGGAGAGCTGAAGTCGCGCTTCGGCGCGCACGAGGTGATCACGACTATCATGCTCAACTTCATCGTTCTCGCGCTGCTCAGCTATCTGACGTCGACCTACCTCAAGGTGCCGGAGACGCTCCACACGACGGAGATTCGGAGCGGCGCTGTACCGCGCCTCGCTGATTTCTTCGAGCCGTTTCATGGGTCCGCCGCCAATCTCGTGATTGTCGTCGCAGCGCTCAGCTGCGCGACCGCGTGGTGGTACCTCTTTCGAACGAGACGAGGATTCGAGCTCCGCGCTGTCGGCCTGCAACCAGAGGCCGCGGAGTACGCCGGCGTTCGACCGGGCGCGGTGTGGACGCGGGCGATGGCCATCTCCGGCGCGATCGCGGGCGTCGGCGGATTGAATTTCGTGCTGGGTTACAAGCACTACTACGAGGAAGGCTTCGCCGGCGGGGCCGGCTTTCTCGGCATCGCCGTGGCGCTCGTGGGCGGCACGCACCCGTTAGGCGTCGCGCTCGCGGCGCTGCTGTTCGCGACGATCTCGCAGGGTGGTCTTGCGGTGAACGCCCTCGTCCCAAAGCAGTTCGTCGAAGTGCTGCAGGCCGTCGTCATCATCGCCGTGGCCGTCTCGGTGCCGGAAGTGCGCCGATTGCTGCGCGCGCGGCGGAGGAACGCCTGATGGCGGTGCTGCTCTTTCTCGCGCAGACGTTGCGCATCGCCATCCCGTATCTGTTCGCTGCCGCGGGCGGTGTGGTGTCGGAGCGGGCGGGCCTCATCGGGCTCACCCTCGAGGGCTACATGTTGGGCGGCGCGTTCGCGGCGGCGCTGGGAAGCTATTACGGGCACAGCGCGTGGTTCGGGGTGCTCGCGGGCGTGCTCGGCGGCGCTCTGCTCGCCGTCGTCTACGGCGTGAGCGCGATCCGCTTCCGCGCCGACCAAGTCGTCGTCGGGATCGCGATCAACCTCCTCGCGATTGGCGTCACACGCTTCTTCCTCCGCCTCGCGTTCGGCAGCTCGTCGAATTCGCCACGTGTCACTGGCTTCGGTGGCGAGCAGTCGGGGAATGGATTCACCGCGCTCGTCGCCAATCCGATGATCTGGCTGGGCCTCATCGTCATTCCGCTCGTCGCATGGATGCTGTACCGAACGCCGTTCGGCCTGCGGGTGCGCGCTGTTGGCGAGCATCCGGCGGCGGCGACTTCGGTCGGCGTACCCGTCACACGGGTGCGGTACACGGCCGTCATACTTTCGGGCGTGCTCGCTGGCCTCGGCGGGGTGTATCTCGTCCTCGATCAGCATCAGTTCACCGATCAGATGACTGCCGGCCGCGGCTTCATCGCGCTCGCGGCGACGATCTTCGGGCGCTGGGATCCGTCACGCGTCGGCGTGGCGTGCCTTCTCTTTGCCGCCGCGGAGACATTGCAGATTCAGCTTCAGGGAGCGCAGCTCGTTCCGTCTCAGTTTGTCGAGATGATCCCGTATCTGCTGACAATCATCGCGCTCGCTGGCGTCGTCGGTCGTGCCGTGCCGCCGGCAGCGCTGGGAAGAGCGCCGGAGTAGCGCTGTCAGCGTTCCGTAAGTTCACGTGAGACGTTCCAACCGGGTCGAACCGAGCAAGGTTAGTTATCTGCATGGGTAAGCTCGTCGTTTTGATGATCACGGCGTTCGTGGACATGGTGGGGTTGTTGATGATCATCCCTCTCCTGCCCTTCTACGCCAAGCATCTCGGAGCCAACGGGTTCGTTGTCGGCTTGCTCGTGTCGTCGTTCGCGATCGCGCAACTGATCACGGCGCCGATGTGGGGTCGGCTTTCAGATCGTTACGGCCGGCGCCCGGCGTTGCTCGTTGGTCTGAGCGCGTCGGCAATCGCTTACGTCGTGTTCGGCTTCGCCAATGCGCTCTGGCTGCTATTCCTGTCGCGCCTCGTGCAGGGCGCCGGCGGCGGCACGGTCAGTGTCATCCAGGCGTACGTCGCCGACGCACTTCGCCCCGAGGATCGCGCGAAAGGACTCGGCTGGCTCTCGGCCGCGACCAATGCCGGCGTGGCCCTCGGACCGCTGTTTGGCTCTTTCGCGAGTCATTGGCAGCGCAGCGGGCCAGGACTGCTCGCCGCGGCGCTGTGCGTCTGCAATATCGTGTTCGCCTTCTTTTTCCTCTCCGAGTCACGCGACATGGTCGAGGCGAAGGCGGTCGGTCGGAAGCAGATCCGATCGCGCGACGCGGTACTGCGCGTCGTCACGCACTCGGGAGAGGCGCCCTCCCGATTGATCTGGATCTACGCCATCGCGATGGGAGCTTTCACCGGCGCGAACTCCATGCTCGCGCTGTTTCTCTCCGTGCGGTTCGGCGTCACCGAGAACACGATCGGATTCTTCTACGCCTACATCGGCACGATGTCGGTCCTCACCCGCGCTGTCATTCTTGGTTGGGCGGTCGACAAGTACGGCGAAGCGCGACTCTCGCGGTTCGGCTCCGCATTGTTGGCGGTCGGTCTGGCGGCGATCGCGTTCATGCATCCATTGAAGGATCCAGCAACGCTCGCGCACACGCTTCGACTTTCTGTCCGGTTCGTCGGGATCCTGCCGTATCTCCCGTTGGCCATTGCGGTGGCGCTTCTCCCGCTGGGAACGGCGTTCACGTTTCCATGCGTCACTGCGCTGTTGTCGCGAGTGATTCCGAGCAGTGACCGGGGCCTCTACATGGGGGTGCAGCAGACGTTCGGCGGAACGGCGCGATCTCTCTTCCCCATTCTCGCCGGCATCGCCTTCGATCGATTCGTCGAGCTCCCCTTCCTCGTTTCGGCTGGGCTGGTCGCCGGAACGATCTATCTGGGGCTGGGCATGGAGGAGAACATCCGGGCCAAGCCGAGCACTGAGGCCGCGCCCGCCGCATAGGTGTAAACTCGCCGCCGCGTGTCTTCTTGTCGGTCGGGCAGATCGATCGATCAGCGCGGACTTATTGGGTGATGTGAGCTTTCTCACGCTTGGCAAGTCGCGGCGACACAGAGCGCCGAGAACTCTCACCGCATATTTCAGATAGATTCTTTGCCGCCTCGGTAGCGATCTCCGGGAGCGGTGACGGGTACGAACTGTGCTCCCTCGGCCATAGAGCGTGGCCAGGGGCACTGAACAGGTCGATTTTCCATTTACGAGACCCGCGCTTCGATCGTCGGGCGCGAGTCCCCAGCACCAGGAGTAAGCCAATGCTCGCTCCCCGCATTCGCGGAGCGTTCGTTCCCGTAACTCTCGCGCTACTCGCCTTCGCGTCGGCGTGCTCGAACGGCACTGAGCCGAAGAAGCCGCTTTGCGACGCCGCGAATCCGCTGTCCCTGAACGCCGGACAGGTGCAGACGCCGATCTCGGACGCCTGCGTCTACGTCTCCGGTGGAACCGCCGGCGGTGAGTTCGCGCTGGTGCCCTTCAATGCGGACACCGTCTACGGCCATATCGCCCCGATCTCCTTCACTTCGCAGGGCGTGTCCGCGGTGAGTACCCCGTTGACGAGCCGAACTTTCGCGAGCATGCCCTCATTCTCGCTGACGCCGAACGAAGACGCCGCTGCGACGGTTGGCTCGTCGAGCGGTTTCGAGCTCCGGCTGCGCGAGAGCGAGCGCCGCAATTTGACCCCGCTCATCCCAGCGGCTCGGAGCTGGTATCGGAATCGGTACAGCTCGCAGAGCGGAACCGGGCTCCGCCCGTCGTTCTCGACCGTCGCGGCTGCTCCGACGGTCGGTGACATCGTCACGTTGAACACAAAGACCGGTGCAACCCTGTCCGACGCGTGCCAGGTTCCGGACAATCGTACGGGCCGCGTCGTCGCGGTGACGAATCACGCGATCGTGGTCGCCGACACGGAGAACCCGACCGGCGGCTACACCGACGCGGAGTACCTCACCGTTGGGCAGCAGTTCGACGACGTCTACGCAATGGACGTCGCAGCGTTCGGCGATCCGTCGGACATCGACACCAATGGCAAGGTCGTCATGTTCTTCACGCGCGCCGTGAACGAGATGACGCCGAAGGGGAGCGGCTCCGTGGTTGGTGGATTCTTCTACGGACGCGACCTCTTTCCGAAGGCGGACTCGCCTGTGCTCGGTCCAGGCTCGGGCTGCGCGACGAGCAACGTCTCCGAAATGTTCTACCTCGCCGTGCCGGATCCGAATGCGCTGGTGAACGGCAACACGACGTTCACGAAGAACTTCATCTCACATCTCACGTTGTCGACCACGGCGCACGAGCTTCAGCATCTGATCAACGCGGCCCGCCGGTTGTACGTGAACACGACCGCAACAGACTTCGAGGTCGTCTGGTTGAACGAGGGATTGAGCCACATTGCGGAAGAGCTGCTCTTCTATCGTCAGAGCAACGGGCTCGCGCCCCGCTCGGACGTGGACAGCCTCGACTTCAAGGGAAATCAGACCAACGTCGACTCCTACAACTACAATCAGCAGAGCAATTTTGGGCGGTTCCGTGAGTTCCTGCTCAAGCCGACCGTTGCTTCGCCGTACGCGCCTGACGACTCGCTCTGGACGCGCGGCGCGACATGGGATTTCCTTCGTTATGCGGCAGACCATCGCGGCGCCAACGATGGCGACACCTGGTTCAAGCTCGTGAACTCGACGAAGACGGGGCTGCCGAACCTGCAGGACGTCTTCGGTACCAGCCTGATGTCGATCTTCCGGGATTGGTCCGTGTCAGTGATCGCGGATGATCAGCCGGGTGTGGCCAATCAGTGGCAGCAGCCGAGCTGGAACATGCCATCGATGTGGGTCAGATTAACTGAATCGCCTACCAAGCCGGGAACTTATCCCCTGGCGACGGTCACCGTCGGTGACAACGCGCCGCTGAGCGTCAGCTTGAAGGGCGGCACGTCAGCCTACGTGCGCTTCACGATCCCGGCCGGACAGGTTGGGTCGGTGCAGTGGACCACGCAGTCGAATGGAATCGCGATGTCGTTGGTGCGGCTGAAGTAGGTGAGTGGTGGTTGGTGGCTGGTGATTGGTGGTAACTGAAGATCGAGAGCCCCGCGAGTAATTCACTCGCGGGGCTCTTCGCATCCGACTACCAGCCACCAATCACCAATCACCAGCATCACCCCTTCGCCGTGTCGTGCAAGCCAGGCTCGCTCGCGAGCACTGC